>NZ_JACVUD010000010.1:0-76535 GCF_016624905.1 Stenotrophomonas sp. S49
GCCCCGGGCCCCCGCCCCCCGCGCCCCCCCCCCCCCCCCCCCCCCCCCCCCCCCCGGCAGCGAGGGGTCAGATCCCTCTGCGCAACAGAGGGCTCTGACCCCGCTGGCAACCTCAATCGCCCTTGGCATGCACCGCGATCAACTGCAGGAAGCGGTCCACATAGCCCTGCAGGAACTTCTGCGTGCCCTCGTTGTGGATCGTGCCATCGGCGCCGATCAGCTCATCCTTGAAGTGGATGAACGCTTCGGGCTGGCCGAGCACGTGCATGTCCAGGAAGGCCAGGCTGTTGCGCAGGTGCTGCTGGGCCACGGCCGTGCCGATCTGGCCGATGGAGGCACCGATCACCGCCGCCGGTTTGCCGCCGAAGGCGCTGTCGCCATATGGCCGCGAGCCGATGTCGATGGCGTTCTTCAGCACGCCCGGCACCGAGCGGTTGTATTCGGGGGTGACGAACAACACCGCGTCGGCGCCGCGCACCTCATCCTTCAGACGGGTGCCCTGGGCCGGGTAGCTGCCATCGAAATCCTGGTTGTACAGCGGCAGATCGTCGATGCGCACGTACTGGAACCGCGCGCGCGAACCGGCCAACTTCTCCAGGGCCAGCGCCAGCCGGCGGTTGCACGATTCCTTGCGCAGGCTGCCAACGAACACGGCGATGGTGGGTACAGGCATGGCGGCACACTCCTGACGGGGAAAGGACCAGCCTAGCGGCCGGCCCGATGTGCCCCGGTGAAGATCAGCCGCGGGTGACGCCTGCGCGCACCTGCCGCCAGTGGTCCTGCCAAGCCTGGAACATCAGCACGTTCCACAGATGGGTATGCCACTTGCGCTGGCCGCCCAGGAACTGCTGCCACAGCGGCTGCACCGCCGCCGCCGACAGCACGCCTTCGCACTCCAGCCGCGCCGGTTGCAGCAGATCGTCGGCCCACGGGCGCAGGTCGCCCTTCAACCAGTCGCTCACCGGTGCGCCAAAGCCGCGCTTGGGTCGATGCACCATGGTCTGCGGCACGTAACGGCCGAGCACGCGCTTGAGCAGCACTTTGCTGGTGTCCTGGCTGCGCTTGAATGCCAGCGGCAGCGACCAGGCAAACTCGGCCACCCGCCAATCCAGCAGCGGTGCCCGCGCCTCCAGGCTGACCGCCATCGAGGTGCGGTCCACCTTGCACAGCAGATCGTCGGGCAGGTAGGAAACGAAATCGGCCAGCATCATCGCGTCGGCCGGCGTGCCGGCCCCGTGCAGCGGGTCGGCCAGGTCGTAGAAGCTGCCCGCCTCGCGTGCACCGATCACCGCCGCCGCCGGGTCGCGCCAGCGCGAAATGCGGTTGCGGTACACATCGCCAATGCCGCGCGCGCCGGTTTCGGCCAGCAGCGCGGCCAGCCCACCGGTACGCGAGGCCTCGCCCTGCTGGTGCGCACGCGCGCCCATCCAGCGCCGCAGCGGCGCCGGCACGCGCCCCAGCATCTGCCAGTTGCGCAGCGCGCGCACGTAGCGCATGTAGCCAAAGAACAGTTCGTCGCCACCGTCACCAGACAGCGCCACGGTCACGCCCTGCCGCGCCAGCCGCGCGACCAGTGCGGTCGGCACCTGCGAGGCATCGGCGAAGGGTTCATCGAACATGGCCGGCAACTGCGGCACCACCGCCAGCGCATCGGCGCCGCTCACATACAGTTCGGTGTGGTCGCAGCCCAGGTGGGTGGCCAGTTCCCGCGCCAGCGGCGCCTCGTCGTGGTGCGAACCGGTAAAGCCGATGCTGAAGCTGTGAACCGGCGTGGCGCTCTGCGCCTGCATCAGCGCGGCCACCAGCGAGGAGTCGGTGCCGCCGGACAGGAACACGCCCACCGGCACGTCGGCCACCATGCGCAGCGATACCGCATCGCGCAGCAGGCCGTCGAGCTGTTGTTCGGCCTCCTCGATGGTTCCCTGGAACGGTGCGGCCAGCGCCGACTGCATGCGCGCACGCGCGTCCCAGTACGGCCGCTGCGCCTGCTCGGGGCGGTGTGCGGCCGCACCGGCGGCCACCGTGGCCGCATCCAGCCGCAGCACCCGGCCGGGCATCAGCTTGAAGCAGCGCTGGTGGATGCTGTGCGGGGCGGGAATGTAATCCAGGCGCAGCAGCAGGGTCAGCGCATCGCGGTCGATCTCGTTGTCGAACTCCGGGTGCTGCCACAGCGCCTTCAGCTCCGAGCCGAACACCAGGGTGTCGCCGGCCCAGCCGTAGTACAGCGGTTTCTTGCCCACCCGGTCGCGGGCCAGCCACAGGCACTGCTGCTGGCGGTCCCACAGGGCGATGGCGAACATGCCGTTGGCGCGCTGCAGGGTATCTTCCACGCCCCATTGCAGCACCGCCGCCAGCAGCACTTCGGTATCGGAATGACCGCGGAAGCTGTGGCCCAGCGGTTCCAGCTCGGCACGCAGCGTGGCGAAGTTGTAGACCTCGCCGTTGTAGGCCATCACGTAACGGCCATCGCTGGACGCCATGGGCTGATGCCCCAGCGGCGACAGGTCGAGGATGCTCAGCCGCCGGTGGGCCAGGGCAATGCCGGCGGCCGCGTCCACCCAGGTGCCACCGTCATCGGGCCCACGGTGGTGCAGCGCCTGGCCCATGGCCAGCGCCTGCGCCTGCAGCTGCTCGGCCGGGGCCTGCGCCGCCGGCAACAACATTCCCGCCAATCCACACATGCATCAGGTTTCCTGCGCCAGGTCCAGGGCGGCGCCAACCACTGCATTGTCGCTTGGAAGCCCGAACATTGCTGCCCCCGCCAGCGGCGTATAGGTATCGGCGCCGCAGACCCGGCGCAGCGGCAGGTGGCCCAGCCCGGCCTCGACCAGGGCGGTCACCACGCCCTCGCCCACCCCGCCGCTGTGGCGGCCCTCGTCCAGCACCAGCACCCGCCGTGCGTCGGCGGCCTGGGCGGCAATGAACGCCGCCGGCAGCGGCACCAGCCAGCGCAGGTCGAGCACGCGCACCTGCCAGCCCAGCTGATGCTCGATACTGCGTGCCGCGCGCAGGGCCATCGGCACGCCGTTGCCATAGGTGATCACCAGCAGGTCCTGGGCCTCGGGCGCATAGATGCGCCCTTCGCCGGGCACCAGTGCCTGCCCCGGCGGCGGATAGTCGAACAGCCACTGGCCATCGCCTGCTGCGTGCAGGTCCTTGGTCATGTACAGCGCGATCGGCTCCAGGAACACCGACACCCGCCCATCCACCCGCGCCAGCGCTGCCAGCGTGCGCAGCATCATCACCGCATCGTCGCCGCGCGAGGGGCAGCCGACCACCAGCCCGGGAATATCGCGCAGGGCGGTAATGGAGTTGTCGTTGTGGAAGTGGCCGCCGAAGCCTTTCTGGTAGCCCAGGCCGGCCACCCGCACCAGCATCGGGTTGCGGAACTGGTCGTTGGAGAAAAACTGCAGCGAGCAGGCCTCGCCACGCAGCTGGTCGATGGCGTTGTGCAGGTAAGCCAGGTACTGGATTTCCGGTATCGGCAGCAGGCCCAGGTTGGCCAGGCCCTGGGCCATGCCCAGGATCATGGTTTCATCCAGCAGGGTGTTGAACACCCGGCGTGGACCAAAGCGGCGCAGCAGGTCGCGGGTGACGGTGTAGACCCCGCCTTTCTGCGCCACGTCTTCGCCGAACAGCACCGCCTGCGGATACTTGCCCAGCAGCTCCTGCAGGGCCTGGTTGATCTGCACCACCAGATGCCGTGGCGGCTGCACCTCGGGTAGATGGTCGGCGCCGCCGTACATCGATTCACGCAGTGCCGGCGCCAGCACCCGCTCCGCTTCGGCCTGCACCGCGGCCGGCGAGTACGGCGCCAGCGGCGCCAGCACTTCGTCCAGCGACTGCAGCTTGGGCCGTGCATCAGCCTGGTGGGCGGCTGCCAGGCAGCTCGCGCGCAGGTCTTCGTAGGCCTGCTCGATCTGCGCAGCGGTCATCCAGCCCGATTCCAGCGCAATCTGCACCGAGCGCAGCAGCGGGTCCTGCGCCTCGGCCGCGCACAGGTCGGCCAGCGCGCGCCATTCCACTTCGAAATCGGTGCCGGCGTGGCCCATCAGCCGCGTGGTGCGCAGGTGCAGGAAGGTGGGCCGCCGCGTGCGCCGGCAGTGCTCCACCGCGGCCTGCACCTGGCTGTGGCCGGCGGCCAGGTCCAGGCCATCGGCAAAGAAGTAGTCCAGGCCCGGCTGGCGGCTGAAGCGTTCGGCGATCCAGCCTTCGGGCGTCTTCACCGAAATACCCAGGCCGTTGTCTTCGCAGACGAACAGCACCGGCACCGGCAGCTTCTGGTAGGCGGCCCACATGGCGGTGTTGAAGGCGGTCTGCGCGGTGGCATGGTTGGCCGAGGCATCGCCAAAGGAACACAGCACAAGGCTGTCGGCCGGAATGGGCAGTGGCTGCCCCAGGCGCTTGCCGCTCTCGATGGCAAAGGCGGTGCCGACCGCCTTGGGCAGGTGCGAAGCGATGGTCGATGTCTGCGGCAGCACCCACAGCGGGCGGCTGCCCCAGACCTTGTGCCGCCCCCCGCTGGCCGGGTCTTCGGCGCTGGCGGCGAAGGACAGCGCCGCATCGCGCAGCGGGTCCAAGCCGGGCACATGCCGCGAACGCTCGATCATGAACGCCCCGGAGCGATAGTGCAGGAAGGCCGGATCGGTGTGCCGGCACGCCCGCGCCAGCAACGCGTTGCCTTCATGCCCGGACGAACCGATGGTATAGAAGACCTTGTTCTGCACCCGCAGCACACGGGCCATCAGGTCCAGCTGGCGGCTGGCCAGCTGTGATTCGAACAGCTCGCCGAACGCAGCGGCGCCCAGACCGCTGCCGGGCAGGATCGGTGCATCCGGTGCCGGGCGCTGTCGCGGCACCCCGTCCCATCCACGCACCGCTTCAAGGAAATTGACGTCACACACCTCGGCGCGGTTCAGCGCGCGCATGCGTGCGGGAATCGGATCTGGAACGACTGCAAACATCGAACACCCTCCGTGTCGTTGCTGCATTTCGCCGGGCATGGCACGCGGCCCAGCTTTCGTAGCGTCGAGCTTGCTCGACTACGCTGGAAACCAGTCGAGCAAGCTCGACTCTACGCGCGTGCATCCAGTCGTGCCTGCACCTCGGCGGTGACCGCCGGCATGGGCACGAAGCGCGGCTGTTCGCGTACCCGCTGCAGCCAGCCGCGTACTTCCGCGAACGGCTGCAGGCTGATGCCACCGTCTTCGGCCACATGCGTGTAGGCGAACAGCGCGATATCGGCAACACCGTAATGGCTGCCGGTGAACCACATCGCCTGCCGCAGGTGCTGTTCCATCACCGCCAGCGCGTGCTGCGCACGCTCGTGCAGGCGCGGCAGCTCGGCCCGGCGCGGCGAATCCTGCTCGGTCCAGCCGCGGATGAAGCGCGCCACCGCGATGCAGGGCTCATGGGTGTACTGCTCGAAGAACATCCAGCTCAGCGCCTGCGCGCGCTCCCAACCATCGACCGGCAGGTACGGGGTGCCTTCGGCCAGCCAGAACAGGATCGCGTTGGATTCGGTCAGTACGCGGCCGTCATCGCGCACGATCAACGGCACTTTGGCATTGGGATTGAGCGCCAGGAATTCAGGCGTGTGGGTCTGGCCATGCGCACTGTCCACTTCCACCCAGCGGTAGCGGCTGCCCACCTGTTCCAGCAGCAATCGCACCTTGTGGCAGTTGCCGGACACCGACATGCCATGCACCGTCAACGGAACGCGTTCTTCCACCATTGCCTGCTCCAGCGAAACCCGGCCGACGGCCGGCTGGGTGCAGTCTGGCAACTGCCGGCAGCGCTGCCAAGCGCGGATGCAGCATCGCCGCGCAGGCCGTCACACAATCAGCGCGGGCGCTGCTGCCACTGCGCGCGCGACTGCCCCCAGATCTGCAGCGGCGGGCCCTGGTAGGGCGGCGGCAACTGGCCCATGCGCAGCAGCTGGCTGCCCAGCTTGCGCGCCACGGCCCTGGATTTTTCGTTGTCCTCGGCAATGGTATGGATCACTTCCTGCCAGTCCTGCGTGGCGAAGGCCCAATCGATGGCCGCCACCGCCGCCTCCGGCGCATAGCCCTGGCCCCAACTGGCGCGGCGGATGCTCCAACCCACTTCCGGGCCGGGCCAGCCCAGCGGCTGCCAGGGGCCCATGCGGCCGACCCACTCGCCGCTGGCTTTTTCGATCACGCTGAACATCGAGTACCCGAACAACTGCCAGGCGCCGGCCAGGCTGCAGAAGCTGCGCCAGGCCACCGACGGTGGTTGCACCCCGCCCAGGCTGCGCATCACCTCCTCATCGGCACAGAAGGCCAGGTAAGGCTGCAGGTCCTGCGCCTGCGGCGGACGCAGGATCAGCCGCTCGGTTTCGATGCGCAGATCGAAGATGCTCATGCCGGTTCCTCTGCCAGACCATGGCCGGACATCATCGTCGATACCGGCCCGGAATCCAGACCCGGAAACGAAACAGGCCGGCGAATGCCGGCCTGTCCGATACGTATTGCCCCGCGTGCGTTACTGGCGGTTGGCGGCCGTATCGCCCGCTGCTGCGGTCTGGGTGACCAGCTGGCCATCGACCACCGGCAGGCGATCGCTGGCCGGCTTGTTGTCCAGGCGCACGGTCTTTTCGGCGCCGTCGTAGCGGTAGGTCACGTTGTAACCCTTCACCACGTCGTTGGTGCCCATGGCGATGCGGTTGCCCGGCTTGCTGGCCATGCGCATCGTGCCGGTGGTGCCGTCTTCGTTGCGGTAGGTCACGTTGTAGCCGGTCACGCGGCTGGATTCCGAGGTGGCCGTTTCGGTGTGGCACTGCCGCTCGGTGCGGTTCACCACCCGGCCACCCACGTGGCGCTTGTCCACCTGGTTGCCGATGAAGCCACCGGCCACGGCACCGGCAGCGGTGGCGGCCTTCTTGCCGTTGCCGCCACCGACCTGGTTGCCCAGCAGGCCACCAACCACGGCGCCGACCACGGTGCCACCGACGTTGCCATCACGCTCGGGCAGGCGCTCCTGCACCACCACGTCCTGGCAGACTTCGTGCGGGGTCTGGGTGGTGGAGGTCTCGCGCACCGCATCGGTGCCGATGACCGTGGCGTAGGCCTTCTGCTTTTCAGTGATCGGATCGACCTTCAGCACATCGGCGTATTCCAGCCCACGCGGCGCGCTCGGGTCGAGCGTATCGGTGCGCGCGCCGTCATCGGCCGCGTTGCCATCGGCCAGGCGGGATTCCGCCGAGGGCTGGGCCGAACCGGCCACGTCGGCCGACGAGCCGCTCTTCATGAAGGCGGCGGTAGCGATACCACCGACCAGCAGTGCGCCTGCTGCGACCAGGACCGTTGTAGTTGTGCTTTTCATGACCTGCTCCCTGCGGACGATCCGCAACGTTCTTGGAACAGATTGCAGCATGGTCCGCCTGAACGGAATCTCCACATTTCCTGCTCATGGCCCTAACCCATTCAGCATCTGGAAATGCTGTGCCCGTGGTAGCGTTTGCACATTCCCCGCATGGATTTCCACCATGGTCAACCCGATGCTGCTGCCGGTTCTGCAATGGGCACGCCGGCTGCGCTACCCCACCCTGTTCAAGCTGACCGCCGGTCTGTTTGCCATCACCTTCTTCATCCCGGACCCGATTCCGTTCGTGGATGAGCTGCTGCTGGGCCTGGGCACGCTGCTGCTGGCCAACTGGAAGCAGCGCGGCGCGGCCGTGCCGCCGCCGTTGCAGCAGGGTTGAGCGTGCTGATCGACAGCCATTGCCACCTGGATGCCAGCGAATTCGACCCCGACCGCGATGCGGTGATCGCGCGCGCCCAGGCGGCCGGCGTGCAGGCCCAGGTGGTGCCGGCGGTTACTGCGGCCAGCTGGCCGAAGCTGCGCCAGGTCTGCCAGCAGGCGCCAGGACTGTACCCGGCGTACGGCCTGCACCCGATGTTCCTGGCCCAACACCGGCCCGAGCATCTGCAGCAGCTGCGCGCCTGGATCGAGCGCGAGCGCCCGTGTGCGATCGGCGAATGCGGCCTGGATTTCTTCGCGGGCGATCTGGATATGCAGGCCCAGCAGGACTATTTCCTGGGCCAGTTGCAGCTGGCGCGGGAATTCGACCTGCCGGTGATCGTGCACGCGCGCAAGGCGGTGGATGCGGTGATCGCCGCAATCCGCCGCATCGGCGGGCTGCGCGGGGTGGTGCACAGCTATTCCGGCAGCCCGGAACAGGCCGTGCAGCTGCACAAGCAGGGCTTTCTGCTGGGGCTGGGCGGGCCGCTGACCCATGAGCGCGCCCAGCGCCTGCACCGGCTGGTGCGCGAACTACCGCTGGAACAGCTGCTGCTGGAAACCGACGCACCCGACCAGCCCGATGCCGGCATTCGCGGGCAGCGCAATGAGCCGGCGCGGCTGGCGGTGATTGCCGGGCACGTGGCCGCGCTGCGCGGCATGGACAAGGATGCAGTGGCCCGGGCGACCGCCGACAACGCCCGGCGGTTGTTCAACCTGCCCGCGGTGTGACACGTCGCCGGGCATGGCCCGGCGCTACCGGTCCTGGGCGGCGTCTACTTCGGCCTTCACTTTCTTCGGCTCCAGCAGCATCTCCAGGGCCTTGCCCACTGCTGCGAAGGCGAAGGCGCCGGTGATGTGCGTGGCCGCACCCAGGCCGGCACCGCAATCCAGCTTCAGCGCCGCATCGGCACCCAGGTTGGGGCGCAGGCCGCAGACGCTGCCATCGGCCTGCGGGTACTTCACGTTTTCCAGCGAATACACCGCCGGCACACCGAAGTAGCGCTTGGCGTTCTTGGGGAAGTTGAACTCGCTGCGCAGCTTCTTGCGGATCAGCGCCAGCATGGCGTCATGTTCGGTGCGCGAGACATCGCGGATGCGCACCAGGGTGGGGTCGGTGCGGCCACCGGCTGCGCCCACGGTCAACAGCGGCAGCTTGCGGCGGCGGCACCAAGCAATGGTTTCCACCTTCACCCGGAAGCTGTCGCAGGCGTCGATGACCAGATCGAAGCCGCGGTCCAGCAGTTCGGCCATGTTGCCGGTGGTCAGGAACGCCTCCACCGCATCCACCTCGATCTGCGGATTGATGGCACGGCAGCGCTCGGCCATCGCCACCGACTTGTTGCGCCCGTAGTTGCCTTCCATGGCCGGCAACTGGCGGTTGGTGTTGGACACGCAGATATCGTCGGCATCGATCAGGGTCAGGTGCCCCACCGCCGAACGCGCCAGCGCTTCGACCACCCACGAGCCGACGCCGCCCATGCCCACCACCGCCACGCGGCTGCCCTGCAGGCGCTCGAGCGCACCCACGCCATACAGCCGTTCAATGCCGGCGAAGCGTTCTTTGACCTGTTCGTTCATGCGGCTATTTTAACGTGCAGGCGCCGGTCGCCACAGCGCGCCGCAACCGAACCCACCGTTGCATGCCCGGAGTGCCCGCATGACTGCCAGCCCCTCCCCCGGCCAGACCACGGCCTACCGATATCTGTTCGTGCTGGCCCTGGGCCTGCTGATAGGCCTGGTGGCCACGGTGATGGTGGGCCGTGCCCTGCAGGCCCGTCGCGATCCGTTTCCCGACAGCCTGATGCAGGTGATGGAGCGGCAGTCGCAACTGCTGCAGCAGGCCCAGCAGCAGAACCGCTGCAGCCTGGCCGACAGCGTGCCGCGCCTGCAGGCCTTGCGCCTGCTGTCCAACGACCTGGATCTGGCCTTCCCGCAGCTGCAGCACGACCGCCGCTTCCAGGCCCATGCCAGTGCCTACCGCGGCAGGCTCAACGACGCGCTGGCCGCGCCGCCGGCCGACTGCACGGCGCTGGCAACACTGGTGCAGGGGGTGCAGGACGATTGCCGCGCCTGTCACCAGGATTTCCGCTGATTCATCTTCCAGCCGGAATGCGCTGTCGCGGTTGGCACCTTGTTCACGTGTGAAAGCGGACGATTCCAGCCACCCTGCTGCATGACGCAGTACCACCCGCACCCGCCTTCACGGCCAGGAGACGCCCCATGAAGATCCAGCTCATCGCTGCCGCCACCATCGCCACCCTCGCGCTGGCCGGCTGCGCCACCTCGCCCGGCTACGGCGGCGGTGGTTACAACAATGGCTACAACAACGGCGGCTACGGCAACAACTCCGGATACAACCAAGGCCGTTGCGCGGACTGCGGCATCGTCACCCGCATCAACACCGTGGCCTCGGGCCGCACCGCACCGGCCGCCACCGGCGCCATCCTGGGCGGCCTGGTCGGCGCCGTTGCCGGCCATGAGATTTCCGACCACACCGGCGGCAGCCGCGGCAACAAGAACATCGCCGCCGCCGCAGGCGCGGTGGGTGGCGCGCTGGCCGGCAACCAGATCCAGAAGAACGTGACCAGCGATACCTACGACATCACCGTGCGCATGGATGATGGCCGCACCGTGGTGGTGAACCAGCGCGACCTGGCCGGCATCCGCGAGAACACCTACGTGCGCGTGGTCAACGGCCGGGTGATCCTGCGCTGACCTGCCCCGGGCCACTGGCAAAGAAAAAGGCCCGCTTGCGCGGGCCTTTTTCGTTCAACGCGATGCGCTCCGGTCAGACCGGCTGCACGGCATCGGCCTGCAGGCCCTTCTGGCCCTGCACGACGGTGAAGGTGACCTTCTGGCCTTCCTTCAGGCTCTTGAAGCCCTGGGTCTGGATGGCACGGAAGTGCACGAACACATCTTCGCCGTTTTCACGGCTGATGAAGCCGAAGCCCTTCGCATCGTTGAACCACTTGACGGTACCGCTCTCGCGATCAGACATCTCACTAACTCCCTGGTGACTCTCTCTTGTTGTTGGATACGCCTGGTTGGGCGGCTGACAAGCAAGGGGGAAGCGAGGTGCAACGATGCAGCGGATCGGTGAGATCTTGCTTCATCAGGCCACGATCCACGGTGACCTTGCCAAGCTCAGCGACTGCAACTTAACCCGACCAAAACGAAAAAGCAACTGGCAAAATCCTTCACTGTCAACCCCAAAAAGCCAACCATACGGAACAGCATGGACCTCTCATTCATCTTGTATCTGCTAGCGGTCATTTCTGTCCTGGTCGGCCTGGCCGGCATCGTGCTGCCGGCCCTTCCGGGGGTGCCGCTGGTGTTCCTGGGCCTGCTGCTGGCGGCCTGGGCTGACGGTTTCACGCATGTGGGCTGGCCCACGCTGGTGATCCTGGCCGTGTTGACCGTGCTGTCGCTGCTGGTCGACGTGCTGGCGACGGTGGTGGGTGCGCAACGGGTCGGCGCCAGCCGCAAGGCGCTGTGGGGCACCTTCGTGGGCAGCATCGTGGGCCTGTTCTTCATGCCCATCGGCCTGTTCGCCGGCCCGCTGGTGGGCGCCCTGCTGGGCGAGTACTGGCACAGCCGCGAGCTGGGCCGTTCCACCAAGGTGGGCCTGGCCACCTGGCTGGGCATCCTGCTGGGGCTGGCACTGAAGCTGGCGCTGGTCATCGCCATGCTGGGGCTGTTCGCCTTTGCCTGGTTCATCTAGTGCCCCGTCTTCACACCCCGCGCACGCCGGTGCCGGGCATAAACCGAAGGGGCTGGCCGCGGGTGCGGGCAGCCGCCACACTGTGCATCCACCGTATTCATCCTGAAGGGCCTGCTGCAATGACCCTCCCCGCTCTGCTCCCCCGCCTTGCTCCGCTGGCGCTGGCCCTGGCCGCCGCGCCCGTGGCCGCGCAGGAGATCGTGCCGACCGCCACCACCACACCGGCCGGTTGCGCGGCCATCGACACCGATGCCGCCCGCCTGGCCTGCTACGACCGGCTGTTCGGCCGCAGTGCCGAAGCCACCGCCGCCGCCGATGCGGCCGCGCAGGAGGCCGCACAGGCCCTGCGCGAACAACGCCGCGCCGCGCGCCTGAGCCAGGGCGAAGAGAACCTGCGCGCCCGCGTGGGCGACATCTTCCGCCCTGCCCCGGATGACAGCGCGCTGGCCAACGCCGGGCGCGGCTCGCTGCTGGACAGCCGCTGGGAACTGGCCGAAGACTCCAAGCTGGGCCCGTTCCAGCTGCGCGCCTACAAGCCGGTGTACCTGCTGCCCGCGTTCTGGACCAGCGACAAGAACCAGATGCCGCAGTCGCCGAACCCGGTCAACAGCGTGACCACGCCGCAGGTGCTGGACAGCACCGAGCTCAAGTTCCAGATCAGCTTCAAGACCAAGATCGCCGAGAACCTGTTCGGCGACAACGGCGATATCTGGGCCGGCTACACCCAAAGCTCGCGCTGGCAGGCCTACAACGCCGAGAATTCCCGCCCCTTCCGCGAAACGAACTACGAGCCGGAAGTGATGATGGTGTTCCGCAACGGCTATTCGATCGGCGGCTGGCGCGGGCGCATGACCGGAATCAGCCTGAACCACCAGTCCAACGGCCGCGCCGACCCGCTGTCGCGCAGCTGGAACCGGGTGATGCTCAACATCGGCCTGGACCGCGAGAACTGGGCGTTGGTGCTGCGGCCCTGGTACCGCATTCCGGAAACGCGCAGCGACGACAACAACCCGGACATTGAAGACTACATGGGCCGTGGCGATGCCACCCTCATCTGGAACCGCAACGGCCACGAGGTCTCGCTGATGGCACGCCATTCGCTGCGCACCGGCGACCGCTCGCACGGCGCGCTGCAGCTCGATTACGGCTTCCCGATCAGCAATCTGCTGCGCGGCCACGTGCAGATCTTCGACGGCTACGGCGAAAGCCTGATCGACTACAACCACAAGGCCACCTACGTGGGCGTGGGCGTGTCGCTGCTGGAGTGGTTCTGATGACCGTGACGATCTGGCACAACCCGGCATGCAGCAATTCGCGCGGGGCCCTGGCCCTGATCCGCGACGCTGGCATCGAACCGGTGGTGGTCGATTACCTGGGCACCCCGCCTGACATCGCAAGCCTGCGTGCGGTGCTGGCCGAATCCGGCCTGAGCGCCGGTGAGCTGGTGCGCAGCAAGGAGGCGCAGTTCACCGGACTGGGCCTGGCTGACGCGGATGACGCCACGCTGTTGGCCGCCATGGCCGAACACCCGCGGCTGATCAATCGGCCCGTGGTGCGCACGCCCAAGGGCACGCGGCTGTGCCGCCCGCCGGAAACCGTGCTGGAGCTGCTGTAGCAGCGGGCAATCGCGCGACGATGCACGTCCGATCCGGCGACCGTGCACGCTCGGTAGAGTCGACTGTCAGTCGACTGCCCTTCGCGCAGGCCACGAAAACCCCGCGCTGCGCGCGATAGTCGACTGACAGTCGACTCTACCCCGTCGCGTCGCGGGCGATCATGGGCGGTCAACGAAAAACGGCGCCCTGCGGCGCCGTTTTCCGTAATTCCGTTGTGGATTACTCCACCACCACCGGAATCTTGCCGATGCGGGCCTGCCATTCGCGCGGGCCGGTCTTGTGCACCGATTCGCCGGTGGAATCGACTGCCACGGTCACCGGCATGTCCTGCACGGTGAATTCGTAGATCGCTTCCATGCCCAGATCTGCGAAACCGACCACCTTGGCCGCCTTGATCGCCTTGGACACCAGGTAGGCCGAACCACCGACGGCCATCAGGTAAGCCGACTTGTGCTTCTTGATCGCCTCGATCGCGGCCGGGCCGCGCTCGGCCTTGCCGACCATGCCCAGCAGGCCGGTCTGCGCCAACACCTGTTCGGTGAACTTGTCCATGCGGGTGGCGGTGGTCGGGCCGGCCGGGCCCACCACTTCATCGCGCACCGGATCGACCGGGCCGACGTAGTAGATGAAGCGACCCTTCAGGTCGACCGGCAGTTCCTCACCCTTGTTGAGCATGTCGACCATGCGCTTGTGCGCGGCGTCGCGGCCGGTCAGCAGCTTGCCGTTGAGCAGCAGGGTCTGGCCCGGCTTCCAGTTGGCCACGTCTTCGGGGGTGATCGTATCCAGGTCCACGCGGGTGCCCTTGGACGCGTCGTAGGTCAGCTTCGGCCAGTCTTCCAGCGACGGCGGGTCCAGCATCACCGGGCCGCTGCCATCCAGGGTGAAGTGCGCATGGCGGGTGGCCGCGCAGTTCGGGATCATCGCCACCGGCAGGTTGGCCGCGTGGGTCGGGTAATCGTTGATCTTGATGTCCAGCACGGTGGTCAGGCCGCCCAGGCCCTGCGCGCCGATGCCCAGCGCATTGACCTTTTCGTACAGTTCCAGGCGCAGCTCTTCAATGCGGTTGGATGCACCACGGGCCTGCAGCTCGGTGATGTCGATCGGCTCCATCAGCGCTTCCTTGGCCAGCAGCATCGCCTTTTCGGCGGTGCCGCCAATGCCGATGCCGAGCATGCCCGGCGGGCACCAGCCAGCGCCCATGGTCGGCACGGTCTTCAGCACCCAGTCGACGATGGAGTCGGACGGGTTGAGCATGGCGAACTTGGTCTTGGCTTCCGAACCACCGCCCTTGGCGGCCACGATCACATCGACCGTGTTGCCCGGCACCACCTTCACGTTCACCACGCCCGGGGTGTTGTCCTTGGTGTTGATGCGCTTGCCCGCCGGATCGGCCAGCACCGAGGCACGCAGCTTGTTGTCCGGGTGCAGGTAGGCACGGCGCACGCCTTCATTGGCCATGTCTTCCACGCCCATGGTGGCGTCGTCCCAGCGCACGTCCATGCCGATTTCCAGGAACACGGTGACGATGCCGGTGTCCTGGCAGATCGGACGGTGGCCTTCGGCGCACATCCGCGAATTGATCAGGATCTGGGCCATCGCTTCCTTCGCGGCCGGCGACTCTTCGCGCTCGTAGGCAGCGGCGAGGTTCTTGATGTAGTCGACCGGGTGGTAGTACGAGATGTACTGCAGCGCGTCGGCGATGGACTGGATGAGGTCTTCCTGCTTGATCGATGTCACGGCTTGCTCGCTTGCTCAAGGCTGGCGGGGGTAATCCGCCCATTTTACCCCCTCCGCCGACTGCGCGTAGATTCGCAGGGGTCAGATCCCTTTCCGCGGGAAAGGGCTCTGACCCCGCCCCCTCTGTCACGCCCCTGCCCTCTCTGGCGTCCCTGCCAACATGAACGCTGAATCGACCTTCCAGACCCACCGCCCGCGCCTGATGGCGCTGGCTTACCGCCTGCTGGGCAGCCGCGCCGACGCCGAGGACGTGGTGCAGGACGCCTGGCTGCGCTGGTCCGGCGCCGACCCGGCCAGCGTGCGCGATGCCGAGGCCTGGCTGGTGACCGCCACCACGCGGCTGGGCCTGGACCGCCTGCGCGCGGCCCGGCGCGAGCGCGCGCACTACGTGGGACCGTGGCTGGCCGAACCGCTGGCGATCAGCCTGGAACCCGACCCGGCGCCTGGCCCGGCGCAGCGCCATGCGCTGGCCGACGACGTGTCGGTGGCCTTCCTGACCCTGCTGGAACAGTTGGGACCGGAAGAGCGCGCCGCGTTCCTGCTGAAAGAGGTGTTCGACCACGACTATGCCGAGATCGCCGAGCTGATCGGCCACAGCCAGGCCAACTGCCGCCAGCTGGTGCATCGGGCCCGGCAGCGCCTGCAGGCCGGGCGCCCGCGCTTCAACGCCGATGCCAGCCAGCACCGCGAACTGCTGGCGCGCTTCATGCACGCCACCCAGCAGGGCGACAGCCAGGCCGTGCAGGCCCTGCTGCATGCCAACGCGCCCCTGGTCTCCGATGGCGGCGGTGTGGTGACCGCCGCGATCCGGCCGCTGCTGGGCGCCGAGCGCATCGGCCGGCTGTTCTGGGCCATTGCCCAGCGCGGCCTGGGCCACACCGCGCAGCTGGGCTATGTGAACGGCGAACCGGCGATCCTGCGCTTCGATGGCCAGCGCCTGCATTCGGTCACCACGGTGCAGGTGGTGGACGGGCGCATCGCCGAGGTCTACAGCGTGCTGAATCCGGAAAAATTGTCGGCGGTTGTCACGGCGGCGGACGCGGCGGCGTCCTGGTAGTGAAAGGCGGCCATCGTGGCCGCCGTGGAGCCGAACATGTCCGACCACGCCTCTCCCCGCGTTCCCTACACCCGCCTGGCCGCCGAGGCCTTCAAGGGCCTGCTGGCCACCAGCAAGGCGGTGCATGACAGCTCGATCGACCCGACGTTGATGGAACTGGTGTTCCTGCGCGTGTCCCAGCTCAACGGCTGTGGCTACTGCATG
This sequence comes from Stenotrophomonas sp. S49, assembly GCF_016624905.1. Classification (NCBI taxonomy): domain Bacteria; kingdom Pseudomonadati; phylum Pseudomonadota; class Gammaproteobacteria; order Lysobacterales; family Lysobacteraceae; genus Stenotrophomonas; species Stenotrophomonas sp. S49. Next base: position 16,100 of record NZ_JACVUD010000010.1, read on the forward strand.
GACATGCACGGCACCGCGCTGCGCAAGGGCGGCATCGAGCCACGCAAGCTGGACACCCTGCCCGCATGGCACGAAAGCCGCTTCTTCGATGCACGCGAGCGCGCGGCGCTGGGCTGGGCCGAGGCGCTGACCCGGCTGACCGATGGCGCACCGTCGCAGGAAGCGTTCGATGCACTGGCGCCGCACTTCGATGAGAAGGGCATCAGCGATCTGAGCATGGGCATTGCGGTGATCAATGCCTGGAACCGGCTGGGTGCCGGCCTGCTGCCGCCGCTGCCGTAAGGGGGTTGCGTGGCCGGGCTGCGCCCGGCACCCGCAGAGGCAACGGCCAGAGCAAGAGCAACGTCAACAGCTGGGGTTCTGTGGGATGGCGGGGCGGGTCAGGTCGCAGGGGACGCTGCAAGTACGTCCATGTAAGCTCGGTCGCCGCATCCATGCGGCTCACGCCCCTGCGACCAGACCCGCCCCGCCGTCGACAGATATCCCGCTGCTGGTGGTAGGTGTCGACCTTGGTCGACACGATGGGTCCACCTCATGCGTGGATGTGAGGGCTCAGATGGGGTCGGTTCCCTTCGCATGGCGAAGGGCTCTGACCCCAAGGCGCGGTGGCGGGGTCAGAGCCCTTTGCGCTGCAAAGGGATCTGACCCCATCTGACCCCATCTGCACGCCGTGCGCGCGCACAATGGCGGCATGCCTGCTGCCAACGAAAAGAAACCCAGCCTGCGCCAGCGCTTCAAAGCCATGCGCAACCTGCCGCCGTTCCTGCGCCAGGTGTGGCAGACCAGCCCGGCATTGACCCTGGCCAGCCTCGGCCTGCGCATCATCCGCGCCCTGCTGCCGGTGGCGATGCTGTACGTGGGCAAGCTGATCATCGACACCGCCCTGCACCTGAGCCAGCACGGTGCCGGCTTCCCGCCGCTCGGCGAAGCGCTGTCCAGCGGCCTGTTGAACCCGCTGCTGGGATTGCTGGCGCTGGAATTCGGCCTGGCCATCGCCTCGGACCTGCTGGGGCGGCTGGTCAGCTACGCCGACGCGCTCCTGTCGGAACTGTTCGCCAACGCCACCAGCGTGCGCTTGATGGAACATGCCGCCACGCTGGACCTGGAAGACTTCGAAGACCCCGACCTGCAGGACAAGCTGGACCGCGCCCGGCGCCAGACCATGGGCCGGATGAACCTGATGAGCCAGCTGTTCGGCCAGGTGCAGGATGCGATCACCGTGGTCAGCCTGGCCGTGGGCCTGCTGGTCTACGCTCCGTGGTTGATCGTGCTGCTGGCGCTGGCCCTGGTGCCCGCCTTCATTGGCGAATCGCACTTCAACGCGGCCGGCTACAGCCTCAACTTCCTGTGGACGCCCGAGCGCCGCCAGCTGGACTACCTGCGCCAGCTTGGCGCCAGCGTGGAAACAGCCAAGGAAGTGAAGATCTTCAACCTGCACCGCTTCCTGGTCGAGCGCTACCGGCGGCTGTCGGCGGCGCTGTTCCTGGCCAACCGTTCGCTGGCGCGGCGCCGCGCGTTCTGGGGCACGCTGCTGGCGGCACTGGGCACGCTGGGTTACTACACCGCCTACGCCTATATCGCCTGGCGCACCGTGCGCGGGGATTTCAGCATCGGTGACCTGACCTTCCTGGCCGGCAGTTTCCTGCGCCTGCGCCAGCTGCTGGAAGGGCTGCTGATCGGGTTCTCGCAGGTGGCCAGCCAAGCGCTGTACCTGGACGATCTGTATTCGTTCTTCCAGATCCAACCGGAAATCCATTCGCGCGCCGACGCGTTGCCGGTGCCGCGCCCGATCCAGCAGGGCTTCGTGTTCGACAACGTGGGCTTCCGCTACCCCGATGCCGAGCAGTGGGCGGTGCGCCACCTGGACTTCCAGCTGCACGCCGGCGAAGTGCTGGCCCTGGTGGGCGAGAACGGCGCCGGCAAGACCACCCTGGTGAAGCTGCTGGCACGCCTGTACGAGCCGGATGAAGGTCGCATCCTGCTGGACGGGCGCGACCTGCGCGACTACGACCTGGACGACCTGCGCGCCAACCTGGGCGTGATCTTCCAGGATTTCGTGCGCTACAACCTGACCGCCGCCGAGAACATCGGCGTGGGCCAGGTGGAGGCCATGGCCGACCAGGCGCGCATTGCCGATGCGGCACGCCGCGGTATGGCCGAAGAAGTGATCGATGCCCTGCCCGGCGGCTACGAGCAGCTGATTGGGCGGCGCTTCAAGCAGGGCGTGGACCTGTCCGGGGGGCAGTGGCAGAAGATCGCCATCGCCCGCGCGTGGATGCGCGATGCGCAGGTGATGATCCTGGACGAGCCCACCGCAGCACTGGATGCCCGCGCCGAGTTCGAAGTGTTCCAGCGCTTCCGCGAACTGGCCGAGCAGCGCACCGCGGTGCTCATTTCGCACCGTTTCTCTTCGGTGCGCATGGCCGATCGCATCCTGGTGCTGGCCGAAGGTCGGCTGGAGGCCAGCGGCACCCACGCCGAACTGATGGCCCAGGGCGGGCGTTATGCCGAGCTGTTCGAACTGCAGGCGGCGGGCTATCGCTGAACCGTGCCGGCGCGCTGAGAACGCCTCTCGTTCCGGCCAATGAGAACTTCTCTCATTTGGGGTAGAATGGAGAGGACGAAACCATGCCCCGACTACCCCCATGTCTTCTGCTTTCGGCGCCGAAACGGTGCTTGAGGTCCGCCACTGGACCGACGCCTACTTCAGCTTCACCCTGACCCGCGACAGCGGTTTCCGTTTCGAAAACGGCCAGTTTGTGATGATCGGCCTGGAAACCGAGGCGCGGCCGCTGCTGCGTGCCTATTCCATCGCCAGCGCGAACTGGGAAGAGCATCTGGAGTTCTTCAGCATCAAGGTGCAGGACGGCCCGCTGACCTCGCGCCTGCAGCACATCAAGCCGGGCGACAAGGTACTGGTCGGCAAGAAGCCCACCGGCACCCTGTTGATCAGCGACCTGCACCCGGGCAAGAACCTGTACCTGCTGGGCACCGGCACCGGCATGGCGCCGTGGCTGTCGATCATCAAGGACCCGGAAACCTACGAGCGCTTCGACAAGGTGATCCTGTGCCACGGCGTGCGCTACGAAAAGGACCTGGCCTACCGCGATTACTTCGAAAAGGAACTGCGTGAGCACGAGTTCCTGGGCGAGATGATCGGCGACAAGCTGCTGTACTACCCGGCGGTGACCCGCGAACCGTTCGCCAACCAGGGCCGCCTGACCTCGCTGATGGAAAGCGGCGAAATGCAGCGCACCCTGGGCCTGCCGGAACTGAATCCGGAAAACGACCGCGCGATGATCTGCGGCAGCCCGCAGATGCTGGCCGACCTGCGCGCGGTGCTCGATGCACGCGGCTTCCAGGTCTCGCCACGCATCGGCCAGCCGGGCCACTACGTGTTCGAGCGCGCGTTCGTCGAAAAGTAATTCCTGCCCTGCCCCTTGCGTGGACGCCGCCTTCCCGGCATCGTCTGCACTGCACGGGCCGTCGGCCCGGACAGGGGCTCAAGGATGACGAACAAGCGGTTCCCGCAGTTGATGCGGGCGTGGATGTCTGCAGCCGCGCTTGCGGTCATGGCCCTTCCGGCCCTGGCCGCATCGCCCGCCCCGGGCGACCTACCGCCACAGGCGCTGGGCAACGACCGCCAGGGCAAGCCGGTCAACCTGGCCGACCAGCGCGGCAAGGTGGTCATCGTGACCTTCTGGGCGTCCTGGTGCGGGCCCTGCCGCAAGGAACTGCCGATCCTGGCGCACCTGCAGAAGGTGGTCGGCGAAGACGCGATGAAGGTCTACGCGATCAACTGGGGCGAACCGCGCAACGACGTCAACCGTCTGGTGCGCCACCGCGACTGGCCCAAGCTGGACTACCTGCACGATCCGCGTGGCGCCTTGGCCGAGCAGTACGGCATCGCCGCGGTGCCACACATGTTCATCATCGGCCGCGACGGACAGGTCGCCCATGCCCATCGCGGCTACAGCGAAGCGAGCCTGCCGGGCATCCTGGAGGAAATCATCGCTGCGCTGCCTGAAGACGTGCGCAATCGCCCATCGCAGGCGGGCACCGCAGCAGACTGAGCGGCGGCAAGCGCGCGCGGCGTGGGGCGTGGCCCGGCGCTACCCCGGGGCGTGGGCGGTTACAGCAGCGCTTCGATGGCCCCGCGCAGCTGCTCGGGCTTGGTGGTGGGGGCGAAGCGGTCCACCACGTTGCCCTGCCGATCGACCAGGAACTTGCTGAAGTTCCATTTGATGCGCGCGCTGCCCAGCAGCCCGCGCTTCTGCTGCGACAGCCACGCCCACAGCGGGTCGGCTCCTTCGCCATTGACCTCGATCTTCTGCGACAGCGGGAAGCTGACCGGGTAATCCAGCGAGCAGAACCGGCGGATCTGCGCCGCATCGCCCGGCTCCTGCCCGCCGAACTGGTTGCAGGGGAAGCCGACCACCACCAGGCCACGCTCGCGGTAGTCCTGCCACAGCTGTTCCAGCCCGGTGTACTGCGGGGTGAAGCCGCAGCGGCTGGCCACGTTCACCAACAGCAGCGGGCGACCGGCGTACTGGGCCAGTGCCTGCGGCTGGCCGTCCAAGTCTACGAAGGTGAAATCGAAGGCAGTGGCCATGGCAGCGTTCCGACAGGAAAACCCCATGGTAATCGCAGCGACCCGCCCGCGCCGGTGGCGTCCATGCCTTTCGACACAAGTGCCCAGCCCGCTGCGCAGGTTACGCTCGGGCCCTTGCCTGTCTTACCGGAGTTCCGCCTTGACCACCCGTCTTGCCCTTGCCGTGGCCATGACCCTCGGCCTTGCCCTGCCCGCCTATTCGGCCAGCGCTGCCACCCCGGCCGCTGCCGCCAACGCCCAGCAGGCCAACCCGTTCTTCGCCGACAGCCCGCTGCCGCTGCACTTCCCGCAGTTCGACAAGATCAAGGACAGCGACTTCGCCCCGGCCTTCGACGCCGGCATGGCGCAGCAGCTGAAGGAAGTGGAGGCGATTGCCAACAACAAGGCCAAGCCGACCTTCGACAACACCATCATCGCCCTGGAAAAGAGCGGCGACGTGCTGGACCGCGCGACCACCGTCTTCTTCAGCCTGGTCGGCGCCGACACCAACGACGCGCGCAAGAAGCTGCAGGCCGACTACTCGGCGAAGTTCGCCGCACACAGCGATGCGATCGCCCTGAACGGCAAGCTGTTCGCCCGCATCCAGGCGCTGTATGACACCCGCACCCAGCTGGGCCTGGATGCCGAAGGCGTGCGCCTGGTCGAGAAGTACTACGACAACTACGTGCGCGCCGGCGCCAAGCTGTCCGAGGCCGACAAGGCCACGCTGAAGAAGATGAATGCCGAACTGGCCAACCTGGGCACCAAGTTCAGCCAGAACGTGCAGTCGGAAGTGAATGCTTCGGCGATCACCGTCAACGACGTGAAGGAACTGGACGGGCTGTCGCAGGAACAGATCGCCGCCGCTGCCGAAGCCGCCAAGGCCCGTGGCCTGGACGGCAAGTACGTGATCACCCTGCTCAACACCACCGGCCAGCCGCCGCTGACCAACCTGGCCAACCGCGCGCTGCGCCAAAAGATCTACGAAGCGTCGATCAGCCGCGGCAGCCGTGGCGGTGAGTTCGACAACACCGCACTGGTCTCACGCATCATGCAGCTGCGTGCCGACAAGGCCAAGCTGATGGGCTTTGCCAACTTCGCCGCCTACAACCTGACCAACCAGACCGCCAAGACCCCCGAAGCGGTCAACGCCATGCTGGGCAAGCTGGCCCCGGCCGCGGTGGCCAACGCCAAGCGCGAAGCTGCCGACCTGCAGGCGATGATCGACAAGGAACAGAAGGCCGCCGGCAAGCCGACCTTCGCCCTGGAACCGTGGGACTGGGCGTTCTACAGCGAGAAGGTGCGCCAGGCCAAGTACAACTTCGACGAGTCGCAGCTGAAGCCGTACTTCGAAATGAAGAATGTGCTGGAAAACGGCGTGTTCTTCGCCGCCAACCAGGAATTCGGCCTGACCTTCAAGCAGCGCACCGACCTGCCGGTCTACCACGATGACGTGACCGTCTACGACGTGTTCGATGCCGATGGCAGCCAGCTGGCGATCTTCATCTTCGACCCGTACGCGCGCGCGTCCAAGCGTGGCGGTGCGTGGATGAACTCCTACGTTTCGCAGTCGGAACTGACCGGCTTCAAGCCGGTGGTGGCCAACCACCTGAACATTCCCAAGCCGCCGGCCGGCCAGCCGACCCTGCTGACCTGGGATGAAGTGACCACCACCTTCCACGAGTTCGGCCACGCCCTGCACGGCATGTTCTCCAACGTGAAGTACCCGTACTTCTCGGGTACTTCGGTGCCGCGTGACTTTGTCGAGTTCCCCTCGCAGGTGAACGAGATGTGGTCGGACAACCCTGCCATCCTGAAGAACTACGCCAAGCACTACCAGAACGGTTCGGCCATGCCGCAGGCGCTGCTGGACAAGGTGCTGGCAGCCGCCAAGTTCAACCAGGGCTTTGCCACCACCGAATACCTGGGTGCGGCCATGCTGGACCAGCGCTGGCACCAGATCGGCGCTGACCAGGTGCCGGCGGCCAAGGACGTGATGGCCTTCGAACGTGCGGCCCTGGAAAAGGACGGCATCTACTACGCGCCGGTGCCGCCGCGCTACAAGACCCCGTACTTCAGCCACATCATGGGCGGCTACTCGGCCGGCTACTACGCCTACATCTGGTCGGAAGTGCTGGACGCCAACACCCAGAAGTGGTTCCGCGACAACGGCGGCCTGAGCCGCAAGAATGGCGACCACTTCCGCGCCACCCTGCTGTCCAAGGGCGGCAGCGTGGATGCCATGCAGCTGTTCCGCGATTTCGCCGGCCACGAGCCGCAGATCGAACCGCTGCTGGAAAAGCGTGGCCTGACCGGCGCCAGCAACTGATCGCCCGCCTGGTAGCGTGAAACGAAAACCGCCCGGGAGACCGGGCGGTTTTTTGTTGGTCGGGGTCAGAGCCCATTTCTACGAAATGGGATCCGACCCCATGCCTGGACCCCAGGCCTGCACTCAACGCGGCGCGACGTATCCACCCTGCACGCCGTCGGGCGACAGCACCAGCTGCCACAGCTGCGCATGGCGGCAGCGGAAGCTGGCCATTGAACCGGCTAGGTAGAACCGCCACATGCGGCGGAAGCGCTCGTCGTAGCGCTGCGGGTCCAGTGTCGGCCAGGCCGCTTCCACATTCCGCCGCCACGCCTGCAGGGTCAGGTCGTAGTCGGTGCCGAAGTTGTGCCAGTCCTCCAGCACGAACCGCCCTTCGAACGCGCGGGTGATCTGCACCGCCGAGGGCAGCATCGAGTTGGGGAAGATGTAGCGGGCGATCCACGGGTCGGTGCGGTGGCGGGAAATGTTGCTACCGATGGTGTGCAGCAACAGCAGGCCACGTGGCGACAGGCAGCGCCGTGCCACCTCGAAGAAACTGCCATAGTTCTTTTCGCCCACGTGTTCGAACATGCCGATCGAGAAAACCGCATCGAACGGTTCATCCAGTTCGCGATAGTCCTGCAGGCGGATCTCAATCGGCAATCCGGCACAGCGCTCACGGGCGAACGCGACCTGTTCCTGGGAAATGGTCACGCCCACACCGCTCACGCCGTAGCGCTCGGCGGCGTATTTCAGTGCTTCGCCCCAGCCGCAGCCGATGTCCAGCACCCGTTGGCCCGGGCGCAGCCCCAGCTTGCGGCAGACCAGGTCCAGCTTGGCCTCCTGCGCCGCATCCAGGTCCACCGCGTTGCGCCAGTAGCCACAGCTGTAGACCATGTACTGGCCCAGCATGGCCTGGTAGAGATCGTTGCCCAGGTCGTAATGGCGCCGGCCCACCTCGTAGCTGCCCTGCCCGGCCTGCAGGTTGAACAGGCGCGCTTTCAAGGCATCGGCCACTTCGCGCCAGCCGTGCACGCGCTCATCCAGATGCGCCTGCATCAGCTGCACCAGGAATTCATCCAGCACGTTGGCGTCCCACCAGCCATCCATGTAGCTTTCGCCCAGGCCGAGCGAGCCCTGGCCCATGACCCGCGCGAAGAAGCGCGGGTCATGCACCTGGATGTCCTGTGGCTGGGTGCCGCCAATGCGGACCCCGGCTTCGTGGAGCAGGCCGGTCACCCGCTCCTGCAACCCTGTATCCACGACACCTCCTGCTGGGCGGTCAACCGCGGGCGAACAGTTCCACGTAGTCCTTGGCCACGTGCGGCAACAGCACGGCGGCCGGTACATCGGCGGTCTGCGTGCCATCCGAGTACGGCCCCACCTGGTAGGGCGGGAACACGAAACGCAGGGCGGTGATCTGGCCCTTGTCATCGGTCAGCGGCTGGAACTGGCTGAAGTTGTCGGCCTGCGGGCCGGTGCCTTCGGCAATCATGCGCGAGGCATTGCGCAGCGATTCCTGCAGCTCGGCCGGTTCCATGTCTTCGCCGCTCAGGCGCGTGGCCACGCGTTCGCGCAACTGGTCGGCCACGAAATCACTGACCGCCTTCCAGCCCTTGCTGTCGGCCACCAGCTTGTCGGCGCTCAGCATCTGCTGCTGCTGCGGCAGCCAGACGAAGCGCGCCACCAGCGGTTCGCCGTGGGCGCCACCGGTGTAGCGGCTGCCATCGGCACTGACCACCACCAGCTGCGGGGTTTCCAGCACTTTCTCGAAGCTCAACGACAGCTCGTACGGCATGGTCGGCTTGTCGTTGCCCAGGCCATCGAGCGCCTGCTGCAGATCGCCGCGGGCCGAGGTCGCATAGTCCTGCAGCGCGCGGGCCAGCCCCGGGTATCGGTCGATGCCGGCCGGATAGCTGATTCCCACCACCTCGCGTTCGTTGTTCTCGATCACATCGCGCAGGTCCAGCGGCGCTTCGGCGGCAGGCGCATCGGCCGCGGCCGGCGCGGCGGCATCCACGCTGGGTGCGGTATCGGTGGCCGGTGCTGCATCGTCGCCGCGCTGGCAACCGGCCAACAGCAGCACGCCCATTGCCCCGGCCAGCACGCTTGCGCGCAACGGCCGGTTGTTTCCGTTCTTCATCGGGATCCCCTGTTCATGTTCGTACATCATCGCCCGCGGTGGCTGAAGCGTGGCCCGCCGGCATCACCCCACCAGCAGGTCGTGGAACTCCTCATGCCGCTGCAGGAATGCCTCGGCATACGCGCAGGCCGGCACCACTTTGTACTTGTGCTCACGGGCGAAGCGTAGCGCCACCCGCGTCAACTCGCCGGCAACACCCCGGCCGGCAATCGGCTCGGGCACTTCGGTGTGGGTGATCACCATCCGCTTGCGCTTGAGCTGGTAGTCCAGCACCGCCACGTGCCCGCGCACGCGGGCGGTGAAACGGTGGTTGGCCTGGTCATGCGCGACCTCATAGGCCAGACCGGGGGGTGTGACCGAAGCCATGGGACTGTCTCCTGCGGCGACTGCGTGGATGGTGCGCAGCCGGGCGCCATGATCGCGTGAAGCCTGAACAGGGGCAAGGACTGCCGGGCTGCGTCAGTTTGTGCCCCTCAAGCTGCAGCGCGGGCGGCCGCTAACCCCTTCGCAGGGGTACGGCCGCGCTGGCACGGCCCTTGCGAACGATGTCCCCGTACTCTGCCGTGGAGGCCCGTCATGCACCCCAACCCGTCCCCATCCGATACCGACCGCGCCCTGCTGGAAGGCCTCCTGCAGCTGGCTGTGGAAGGGCAGACCGAAGAGCAGGACTTCCAGCGCATCGGCGAGGAAGTGTATTCGCGGCTGCTGGATACCTACGGCCAGACCAGCCAGGCCTGAAACCGGGTAGACCGGGGTCGGATCCAGCGGATCCGACCCCAGGCACGCTTCAGCCGCCCAGGCTGAAGGTGGGGTTGGACAGCTCGCGCAGGAAGTGGCTGAAGATGGCCGGCTGCATGGCCAGCATGAAGATGATGCCGAACGCGGCGCCCGCCAGATGCGCGCTGTGGTTGATGCGATCGCCGCCGCGCTTGTCCATCCAGATGCTGTAGCCGACGTAGAACGCGGCATAGACGATCGCCGGCGCCGGAATGAAGAACACCAGGATGATCTTCCAGGGGTTCAGCAGGATGTAGGCGAACAGCACCGCCGACACCGCACCGGACGCGCCCAGGCTGAGGTAGTTCGGATTCTTCTGGTTCTTCAGGTAGCTGGGCAGGATCGACACCAGCAGTGCGCCCAGATAGAACGCCGGATAGGTCAGGAAGCTGCCGGTCAGCTGCACCATCACGCTCTCGATGTACCCCCCGAAGAAGAACAGGGTGAACATGTTGAAGATCAGGTGCGGCCAGTCGGCGTGGATGAAGCCGTAGGTCACCAGGCGGTCGTACTGGCGGTGGCGGTCCACCGCCGGCGGCCACAGGATCAGGCGGTCAGCCAGCTTGCGGTTGTTGAACGCCATCCAGGACAGCACGGCGGTGATGGCGATCAACAGGAGATTGACGGGGGTCATGCCAGGTCAGGCTCAGGCGCTGCGGTAGTTGTCGACCATACGATAGCGTCGTGCGTACCAACCGAAGGCGAACGCCGCAATGAAGGCGAAGCCGGCGAAGAAGAACATCAGGAACGCCGCCTCGCTCAGGCCCGTGCTGGCGATCTTGTGGGTCACCGCCTCGTTGCGCACCGCCGCGTTGGACAGCAGCACCCACAGGTTGCCGATGGTGGTGGTCAGGTTCCAGAAGCTCATCACCACGCCCTTCATAGCCTGCGGCGCCTGGCTGTAGGCGAACTCCAGGCCGGTGGCCGAGACCAGCACCTCACCGAAGGTCAGCAGCGCATACGGCAGCATCTGCCAGAAGATCGACATGGCATTGCCACCGTCCATCACCACCTGGATGCCGCCCACCACGATCCAGGCCAGGCCGCTGAAGGCGATACCGGCGGTCATGCGGCGCAGCGCGGTCGGCTCGAAGCCGAAGCGGCGCAGCGCCGGGTACAGCACCAGGTTGTTGAACGGGATCAGGATCATCACCAGCAGCGGGTTCAGCGCCTGCATCTGCGAGGCGGTGAACCAGCTCGGCATCTGCATCTGCTGGCCCTGCAGCACCCAGGTGGAGGCCTTCTGGTCGAACAGCGAGAAGAACGGCGTGGTCAGGGCGAAGATGACCAGCACGCGCAGCACCGCGCGCACGCCTTCCACGGCTTCGGCCGGATGCTGCGCGCGGGCGCGGTCCAGCTGCAGCCAGGTGCCGCCGCCGATGCCGGCTAGGATGGCCACCAGCGCCAGGCACAGGCAGATCACGATGCCCAGCGAACCGACCAGGCCGAACGAGGCGGCGGCCAGCACCAGACCGGCAATGGCCATCACCAGGCCCGGACGGCCCTGGCCGGCCACGCGCGCGGTCAGCGCGGTGCGCACCACGTTGGCGAACGAATGCGGATCCTTCGGCGGCAGCGGCACCAGCACGTAGCGCTTGCGGCCCAGCCAGAACACGAAGGTGGCGATGAACATCAGGACGCCGGGAATGCCGAAGGCCCACTGCGGGCCCCAGTTCTTCAGCACCAGCGGGATCAGCAGCGAGGCGAACAGCGAGCCGAAGTTGATGATCCAGTAGAAGGCGTCGAAGACGATCTTGGCCAGGTGCTTGTTGCTCTGGTCGAACTGGTCGCCCATGAACGAGGCCACCAGCGGCTTGATGCCACCGGCGCCCAGCGCGATCAGGCCCAGGCCCAGGAAGAAGCCTTCGCGGCTGTTCTCGAACAGCGCCAGGCACAGGTGGCCGGCGCAGTAGACCAGGCTGAACCACAGGATGGTGTGGTACTTGCCGAAGAACTTGTCAGCCAACCAGCCACCGAGCAGCGGGAAGAAATACACGCCGATCATGAAGCTGTGCATGATGTCCTTGGCTTCACCGGCGCGGCCTTCTGCAGTGATTTCCTGCAGCAGCAGCGAGGTGATCAGGAACTGCACCAGGATGTTGCGCATCCCGTAGAAACTGAACCGTTCGCAGGCCTCATTGCCGATGATGTACGGAATCTGGCGCGGCATCTTTCCCTGGCCGGCGATGGGGGCGACTGCGTCTTGGCTCATCCTGTAAGGCATTCCTGCAAAGCGAAAGGGTGAAGGTTACCGGAACCTGCGCCCGCGAAGCACGCTGCAGGGCTGCATGACAGCGCCGCCGATCCATGGCAGGCGCGCCGCACCGTGCCGGAAGTCACGGCACCTGCACGGCCAAAGCGTAAACTTATCGTTATGCGCCCCCTCACCCCCGCCCGCTTCGTGCTCGGCAGCCTTGCGCTGCTGATGGTCCTGCCTGCCCTGGCGCGCCCGCAGCTGCCGCCGGCGCCCGGCGCGGCCAGCGACGTGCGGCAGCTGACCGTGGCGGCGCTGGAACTGCCCAGCCGCGATGACGCGCAGTGGAAGCAGCGGCGCGAACAGGTGCTGCAACTGCTCACCGAGCTGCAGCCCGATGTGATTTCCGTGCAGCAGGTGCTGCAGGAACAGGGCCGCAACCCGGCGTGCTGGCTGGCCAGCCGCCTGCGTTACAGCTGCGACTTCGTCACCGCCGACCCGCCAAGCCAGCCGCTGCGCCACGGCAACGCCATGCTGACCCGACTGCCAGTAAGCGAAGACGGGGTGACCCTGCTGCATCCGCCGGGCACCTTCAGTGCGGCGGGCATGCTGCGGCTGCGGCTGGGCGAGGCGCTGCTGAATGTCTATGTGGCGCGCCTGCGCCCTGAGGCGGACGAGGCCAGCGCGCGCCAGCACCAGACCAGCGACCTGATGGCCTGGATCGGCGCCACCGCCGAAGGCCTGCCCAGCCTGATTGCCGGCGACTTCGCCGCGCCCACCACCGAACTGGTGCGCAGCACGCCGGGCTTCCAGCCGGCCCGGCGCAATCCCGGCGGACGCCCGGATACGGCGGCCGCCAATGGTGGAGGTGCCAGCGGGCACGGCCTGGACGTGCTGTTCCAGGTCAAGCATTTCGGCGGCATCCGCCAGCAGGCCATCGACCTGCCGGCCGCAGGGGATGCACCCGGCGTGCGGCTGGGGGTGATGGCCACGCTGCGCCTGCAGGGTGTGCCCGCGTCCAGCGAATGATCGCCGCGTCCTGCCGGCCGGGCATGCCGATGCGCCGCGCCGACGCCCGGTAGCGCCGGGCCATGCCCGGCGGATGCCACCGCACGCAAACAAAAAGGCCGGGGTTTGCCCCGGCCTCTTCGTTTCATCCCAGTGCCGCGATCAGGCGATCGCTTCCTGGTAACGACGCTCGACTTCGTTCCAGTCGATCACGTTGAAGAACGCGCCGATGTATTCCGGACGGCGGTTCTGGTACTTCAGGTAGTACGCGTGTTCCCACACGTCCAGGCCCAGGATCGGCGTGTTGCCTTCCATCAGCGGGCTGTCCTGGTTGCCGGTGCTTTCAACCACGACCTTCTTGTCCGGGGTGACGCTCAGCCAGGCCCAGCCGCTGCCGAAGCGGGTCAGCGCAGCCTTGGTGAAGGCATCCTTGAACTTGTCGAAGCCGCCCAGGTCCTTGTCGATGGCCTTGGCCACGTCGCCCACCGGGTTGCCGCCGGCGTTGGGGGCCATCACGGTCCAGAACAGCGAGTGGTTGGCATGGCCGCCACCGTTGTTGCGCACCGGACCCTGCAGGTTTTCCGGCAGCGACTTCAGCTTCTTCACCAGTTCGTCCACCGGCAGGTCGGCGTACTCGGTGCCTTCCAGCGCTGCGTTGACGTTGTTGATGTAGGTCTGGTGGTGCTTGGTGTGATGGATTTCCATCGTCGCCGCATCGATATGCGGTTCCAGAGCGTCGTAGGCGTAGGACAGCTTGGGCAGGGTGTAGGCCATGATGCATCTCCTGATAGCGAGGGCACCCGGCGGTGTCGCCGGGCAGTGCGCGTTGAATGATGGGGACAGACGCGCAGATTACCAAGGGGCATGTAAAGGAAATTGCGTCCTGCCCGTGAGCCCTCCGGCAATTGTTACGCAGCGGTGACGCTGCCGCTGTCCTCATGCGCGATGCAGCGCGCAGGCGCTACAGTGCATGCACCTTCCTTGCCCCGCACGCCCATGCGCAACCCCCGGCTGCTGATCACCGCCATCGCCCTGCTGTTGCTGGGCCTGCTGGCCAACCACTTCCTGCAGCGGCCGTCGCCGCCACAGTTCGCGCCCAGCCTTGCCGGCCAACCGGCCGTGACGGCACCCACGGCCAGCGCCCGCCAGGACGCGCTGCCCGCGTTCCTCCCGACCGAGGCGCGGCAGACCATCGCCCTCATCCAGCGCGGCGGCCCGTTCCCGCACCGCCAGGATGGCAGCACGTTCGGCAACCGCGAACAGCGGCTGCCGCCGCGCGACCGCGGCTATTACCGCGAATACACCGTCGACACCCCGGGCGCACGCAACCGCGGCGCCCGCCGCATCGTTACCGGCGGCGACCCGGCCCAGGCCTGGTACTACACCGATGACCACTACGAATCGTTCCGCAGTTTCACCGTACCCGCTTCCGGAGACCGCCCATGAGCCACGATGATTTCGGCCTCGGCCTGCACGACATCAACAATGCTGGCGTCTACGCCATCGATACCGGCGACATCGCCGCACTGTCGGCCGCCATGCGCGATGCACAGCTGAAGGTGGTCCGCATCGACCTGCAGGGCGTGGCCGATAAGCGCACATTGCTGGCGCGGCTGTCGGCGCAGCTCGACTTCCCCGCCGGCTTCGGTGGCAACTGGGATGCCCTTTCGGACAATCTGCGCGACCTGCAGTGGCTGCCTGCGCCGGGCTATGCACTGTTCCTGGCCGACGTGGATACCCTGCGTGCCGAAGCGGGCAAGGAGTTCGACACGCTGCTGGACGTGATGGATGAAGCCTGCCGCAACTGGGTCGGGCGTGATGTGCCGTTCTGGGTGTTTCTCTCGCAGAGCGAGTGAGGGTCACGCAGCGGCCTCGGCGAGTCATCCACGCATGGCGTGGATTTACCAGCGCGGCAGCTCCGTTACCGGCTGCCGTTATCTTCCTGTAGTTCTTTCTTGAACGGAATATCCGGCGGCGGTCGCGCGACTGCCGGCTGGTCCTGCATGTTCGGGTCGCTCAGACCACAGCCGCCACCGGCCTGCAGGATCGAGATCACGCAGGAAATCTTCGTGCTGGTGCCAGGCAATGGAATCTCCATGGCCTTGATGCCCTTGCGTACCCATTCGGCCAGCAGTGATTCCTGCGGCACCCAGTACTTGTCGAACGAGGTAGGCGTGTAGTCGTACGGCGGGCGCTTGAGCCAGGTGCCGGACTGGGCGATGCGCTCCTTGCTCCAGCCATCGTTGGCCCCGCCCGGGGCACCGCGCTCGGCCGCGCCCGCGCCGTCCTGGCCGGGCACGCGTACGCTGCCGTCGGCGTTGAACAAGCCCTCGCCCTGGCCACTGCGGCTGGCCTGGCTGCTGCCCTGCGCGGCACCGTCACGATTCCGACTGGAGGCACCCCAATCGTCGCCGCGCGCCGGCGTGGCCCAGTTGCCCGGCGTCGGCGCCGGCCGCGCACCGGCCTGTGCCGGTTTCGCCGCGGCCGTGGCCGCTGCAGTGGCCGCCGTGCTGGCCGCGCTCTGCGCCGCCGCGCTCTGCGCTGAGGCTGCCGCGGCCTGCGCAGCCCCATTACCGGTGGCCGACGACGGCGCGGCAGCCGGTGCCGGGGCGACCGCACGCTCGCGCACCTGCACGTCACGGCCCTGTGGCGCCCGCACGGTCGGCTCGCGGCCGGCCACGGTCGCCATGCGCACCTGCGGATCAACCACCGCCTGTACTTCGCGTTCGCGCACCTGCACTTCGCGCTGCGGCATCGACACCGGCACTTCCACGCTGCGCATCGGCTGCGGCGACAGCACGGGTGCATCCACCACGGCCACTTCGCGCTCGCGCACCTGGATATCGCGCGGTGCAGGCGTCTGCACCACCACCTGCGTCGGTGCCACGGGCGTAGGGGTGGCCGGCGCCTGCAGCAGCGGCACGCTGCGCTCGGTCACGCTGGGGGTGACACTGCGCGGCACCACGCTCACTTCGGTACGCGGCACCGTCACTGGCGGCACCACGAAATCGGACGTGACCTCAGCGACCTCGGTGGCCTGCACCGGTGAAGGCGGCGGCGCGGTCTCTACCGCAGGCGCCGGCTCTGCCACCGGCGGCGCACTCGCCGCAGCCGCCGCGGCGGGCGTTGCAGGTGCGGGCGGAACGGGCTGCGGTTGCGGCTGCGGTGCAGTGGCAGCACCGCCGGGCGCACCGCTGGCGGCGCTGGAACCGGCTGGCGCTGCCGCAGCGGCGCCTTCGGCACCGGCCTGGTCGCCACCGCCTTCCTGCGTGCCGGCACCGATGAATTCAATCTGCACCCGCTCGCCTTCGGCGACGTCCGCATCGGGCTCGGTGGTGCGGATCACCGCCACCCAAAGCAGCAGCAGGAAGAACAGCAGGTGCAGCAAGGCACTGAGCACGGCCGAGGTCCAGCGCATCCAGCGCTGGTCACGCGGCGCGGGCTCCCAGTCCTGCCAGAACAGGCGGCGCGCCGCATTCCACGGCGACAGTGCCGGCAGTCGTCCCGGACGCCCCGGCAGCGGCCGCGGCAGCAGCACCGCAATCACATCGCGGGCATGGAACAGGCGTGGCAGGGGTTTCAGCGAGCGCAGCCAGATCGCCCAGCCATACGGCAGGCGGGTGTGCTTTTCGAGAATGAGACGCTGCTGCTGGCGTGCCAGCAGCACATCGACAAGTTGCTCAGCCCTGGGCAGAGGCACGCGGTGCCGGTCAGGCGGCGTTGCCGCGGGGAATGTACGGCGCGTGGCCGCTGTCGTGGTCGGTGGCGTCACGCACCGCCGTCACGCCCGGCACCCGGCCCATCAGGGTCTTTTCAATGCCCTGCTTCAGGGTGACATCGGCCATACCGCAGCCCTGGCAGCCGCCACCGAAGCGCAGCAGCACCACGCCGTCGGCCGAAACTTCCTGCACGGCCACCTTGCCGCCGTGCGAGGCCAGCTGCGGGTTCACCTCGTTTTCCACCACCCAATGCACGCGCTCCACCAGCGAAGCCGCTTCGCCGGGCGCTTCGCCCTTGATGCGCGGCGCCTTGATGGTCAGCTGCTGGGTACCGGCGGTGCCGGGCACGATGTCGATTTCCGCGCCATCGAGCCAGCCGACGCTGGTGGCATCGACGTACAGGGTGAAGCCGTCGCAATCCACGGCCCATTCGTCGCCCAGCAGATCGGTCGGCTCGGCGAACTCCAGGCGCGCATCGGCGCGTGGGGTGCCGGGATCGACGGCGCTCAGGCGCACGCCCATGCCGGGCACGCCCTCACGTTCGATCAGCTTGCGGAAATGGGTCTGGGCAGTGTCGGAGATCTGGATCATCGGGCTATTCTAGCCAAGTCAGCGTCGGCCGCTCATTCGCTTTATACACTGTCCGGCGCATTGTTCAGTCAACACGAGGTGGAGGAACCCATGTCCGACCTGATTCCGCTGGCACAGGCGCACTGCGTGCCGCGAAAGGGCAGCGACCACAAGCTGGGCGAGGCCCGCCTGGCCGAGCTGCTGCCGCAGGTGCCGGGCTGGGAGCTGGCCGAGGCCGGCCAGGCCCTGCTGCGTACCTTCCGCTTCAAGAACTACTACGAAACCATGGCCTTCGTGAACGCGCTGGCCTGGATCGCCCACCACGAGGACCACCACCCGGACCTGGGCGTGCACTACGACCGTGCCGTCGTGCGCTATTCCACCCACGACGTGGGCGGCCTGAGCGAAAACGACTTCATCTGCGCGGCCAAGACTTCGGCCCTGACGGAGCAAAAGTGATGAATGTGCGACTGCTGAGCCTTTCCCTGTTGGCTGCCACCGGCCTGGCCGGCTGCGGCGGCGCAGAACCGCCGGCGGCGCCGGCCGCGCCGCCCACCGAAGTGGCCGCGGTGAAGACACCGCCGCCGCAGTACCCGCTGGAACTGGCCTGCCTGGGCGTGGGCGGCACCAGCACCTTCAAGGTGGTGATCGGCACCGACGGCAAGCCCAGCGAAGTGGCCCTGCTGACCGGCGCGGGCAACCCGCAGCTGGACGAACTGGCCCGCACCGCCGTGCAGGGCTGGCAGTTCAAGGCCGCCACCCGCAATGGGGCGGCGGTGCCGGCCACGATCCAGGTGCCGGTCAGCTTCAACCCGCCGCAGCCCAAGCCCGACCAGTGCTTTGCCATTGAAGAGCGCGCCCGCCGCGGCGGCTGATCGCGCTGACTGCGACGAGGCCAGCCGACGCCCGCCTCGCCCCTGCCGCCCCGGCCCGTGCCGGGGCGGTCGACTGCCCCCCCTGGAACGCGTCGGCACATGCTGCAGATCCCCCCTGAAAACATCTGGATGGCGCTGGCCGTCACCCTGGCGGCCGGCTTGGCCACGGCCATCGGCAGCCTGCTGGTGCTGTTCTCGCGCCGGCCCAACCCGCGCCTGCTGGCCTTTGGCCTGGCCTTCGCCGGCGGCGCGATGGTCTATGTCTCGCTGTCGGAAATCCTGAACAAGGCCATCGACTCGTTCTCGCTGGCCTACGGCGAGCGCAGCGGCTTTACCTACGGCACGGCAGCCTTCCTGTTGGGCATGCTGGCGATCGTGGTGATCGACCACTTGATCCCCAACCCGCATGAGACGCTGGACAAGCAGGACCCCGCGTTCCGCGACAACAACAAGGCGTATATCAAGCGGGTCGGCCTGCTGACCGCCATCGCCATCACCGCGCACAACTTCCCGGAAGGGCTGGCCACGTTCTTTGCCACCCTGGAAAGCCCGTCGGTGGGCATGCCGCTGGCGTTTGCCATCGCCATCCACAACATTCCCGAAGGCATCGCGATCGCGGTGCCGGTGTACTTCGCCACGCAGAACAAGCTGCACGCCTTCGCCGCCAGCCTGCTGTCGGGCCTGGCCGAGCCGGTGGGTGCGGTGATCGGTTATTTCCTGCTGAAGGGCGCGCTGTCGCACGCCACGTTCGGCTGGGTGTTCGGCCTGATTGCCGGGGTGATGGTGTTCCTGGCGCTGGACGAACTGCTGCCGGCGGCCAAACGCTATGCCAAGGGCCACGAGACCGTGTACGGGCTGGTGGCCGGCATGGGCACGCTGGCGATCAGCCTGGTGCTGTTCAAGTGGTGACGGCCTCCGCACGGCGCATCCACGCATGGCGTGGATCTACCGCCCCGGCCCCGTAGCGTCGAGCTTGCTCGACGGCTCTTCGGTCGTGTCGCGCGTAAAGCCAGTCGAGCAAGCTCGACTCTACCTTCCCCTCAGCGCAGGCGGTCCAACGCTTCCACCAGTTCTTCGGCCAGGGGCGCGTTCAGCACGTACGGGGTCTTCCCCGCGTCCAGCGCAAACTCCAGCGAGGCCGCGTGCAGGAACAGGCGCTTCAGCCCGATCTGCTCACGAAGCCGCTTGTTGACGGCAGGATCGCCGTACTTATCGTCACCAGCCACCGGGTGCCCCAGGTGCTGGGCATGCACGCGGATCTGGTGGGTACGACCGGTCTCGATGCGCACCTCGCAGTAGGAATGCCCGCCGCGCCGTTCAAGAACGCGGAAGTGGCTGATCGATTCCTTGCCGATCGCGTTCACCTGCACATGGCGCTCGCCGCCCTGGCGCAGGCCCACGTGCAGCGGGGCGTCCACCGTCATCACACCGTCGGGCATGCGCCCGGCCAGCAGGGTCAGGTAGCGCTTGCGGATGCCGGCGCCGTGGTCTTCACGCAGCAGGGCCTGCAGTTCGCTCAGCGCCGAACGTTTCTTGGCCACGATCAGCAGGCCCGACGTGTCGCGATCCAACCGGTGGACCAGCTCCAGGGTCTGCCCCGGGCGCAGCGCACGCAGGGTTTCAATGGCGCCGAAGCTGATGCCGCTGCCGCCGTGGCTGGCCACGCCGGTGGGCTTGTTCAGGGCCAGCAGGCGCGCGTCCTCGAACACGATCGCCTGCTCCAGCCGGCGCATGAACGCCTCGGGCGGGCCGGCCTTGTCTCCCTCTTCGGTGAGACGAACCGGCGGCACACGCACCTCGTCGCCCGCCTCCAGCTTGCGTTCGGCCTTGGCGCGGCCGCCATTCACACGTACCTGGCCGCTGCGCACCAGCTTGTAGACCAGGCTGCGCGGGGCGCCCTTCAGCTGGCCCAGCAGGAAGTTGTCCAGCCGCTGGCCGGCGCGGTCCTCGGGAACGGTGATCATGCGCACGGAAGGCTTGTCGCCGGCCGGCTTGGTGGGGTCTGATGCAGTCATCGGGCTGTTTATTCTGTTACACTCGGGGGGCGAGATAAGGGATTGATTTCGTTGGAAGTTACTCAGGGCCAGAAGCCCAGCTTCCGACGAATCCGGCACAGTGCGCGACCACCGCCCGCGGGGCGGCCATGTTAGCGGCTCACCGGCCTTCCCGGCCATCGCCGGATGCCTGACACGCAACCGAGCTGAACATGTCCCGCGTGGCGCTCCAGCCTGGCTGACAGCTGCCTGCGGCCCTGCAACACCCCAAAACCCATAAGAGTGAAGCGCTCCCGCGGCCTGCCGTGGTGTCGTAGCGCTGGAAACCGAAGCTGCCCTCCCCGCGCATGCGCGAATGGGCGGCGAGCCGTATCCAGAGGCGAAACCCCATGGCGTTCCGCGCGGTAGCCGCTTGCGAGGAACGCAAGAATGAAGCGAATGCTGATCAACGCCACGCAGGCCGAAGAGCTGCGTGTTGCCATCGTCGATGGCCAGTCGTTGTATGACATCGATATCGAGCAGCCGTCCAAGGAACAGAAGAAGTCCAACATCTACAAGGGCCGTATCTTCCGCATCGAGCCCTCGCTGGAAGCGGCCTTCGTCGAATACGGCGGCGGTCGCCATGGCTTCCTGCCGCTGAAGGAAATCTCCCGCGACTACTTCCAGGCCGGCGTCGACCACAACAAGGCCGGCATCCGCGAACTGCTGAAGGAAGGCCAGGAAGTGGTCGTGCAGGTCGACAAGGAAGAGCGTGGCAACAAGGGCGCCGCCCTGACCACGTTCATCTCCCTGGCCGGCCGCTACATGGTGCTGATGCCGAATTCGCCCAGCGCCGGCGGTGTCTCCCGTCGCATCGAGGGCGAAGACCGGGCCGCGTTGAAGGACGCCCTGGACAAGCTGAACATCCCCGACGACATGGGCGTGATCATCCGCACCGCCGGCGTCGGCCGCGATGCCGAAGAGTTGCAGTGGGACCTGGACTACCTGCTGAGCGTCTGGCGCGCCATTGCCGAAGCCGCCCTGAGCAAGCCGGCCCCGTTCCTGATCTACCAGGAATCGCGCCTGATCGTGCGCGCCCTGCGTGACTACCTGCGCGCCGACATCGGCGAGATCCTGGTGGACACCGAGGAGATGTACGAGCACGCCAAGGAGTTCATGCAGCAGGTGATGCCGCAGACCCTGCGCAAGCTCAAGCACTACAAGGATGACATCCCGCTGTTCAACCGCTTCCAGATCGAATCGCAGATCGAAGGTGCCTACGAGCGCAACGTGCGCCTGCCGTCGGGCGGCTCGATCGTGGTCGACCAGACCGAAGCGCTGACCGCAGTGGACGTGAACTCCTCGCGCGCTACCAAGGGCAGCGACATCGAAGACACCGCCTTCCAGACCAACCTGGAAGCGGCCGAGGAAGTGGCCCGCCAGCTGCGCCTGCGCGACCTGGGCGGCCTGGTGGTGATCGATTTCATCGACATGGCCTCCAACAAGCACCAGCGCGAGGTCGAGAACCGCCTGGCCAACGCGCTGAAGTACGACCGTGCGCGCGTGCAGGTCGGCCGCATCTCGCGCTTCGGCCTGCTGGAAATGAGCCGCCAGCGCCTGCGCCCGAGCCTGGGCGAATCCAGCCAGATCGTCTGCCCGCGCTGCGATGGCCATGGCCGCATGCGCAGCGTCGAGTCGCTGTCGCTGTCGATCATCCGCGTGGCCGAAGAGCATGCGATGAAGGAGAACACCGGGCAGGTGCTGGTCCAGGCCCCGGTGGAGATCGCCAATTACCTGCTGAACGAGAAGCGCAGCGCGCTGCGCGAGATCGAACGCCGCCACGAAGCGCCGATCGTGATCGTTGCCGACGAGCAGCTGCACACCCCGCACTACACCGTTACGCGCCTGCGCGAGAACGAGCTGGGTGAAGAGAGCAACAAGCCCAGCTACCAGCGCGGTACCCCGCGCAAGCTGCCGGTGCATGCCCTCACCAAGGGCCAGCTGAACATCCCGCCGCCGGCGGTCACCCAGGTCAAGCACACTGCGCCGGCCCCGGTGCGTGCCGAAGCCGAACCGGCCGCTGCGCCGGCCCCGGCCCCGGTGGCTGCGGCTGCCCCGGCCGCTGCCAGCGGCGGCGTGGTCGGTTGGCTGAAGCGCATCTTTGGTGGCGAACCGGCCCCGGCCCCTGCGCCGGCCCCGGCCGCGCGCCAGCCGCAGCACGACGGCGGCCAGCGCAAGGACCGTAACAAGGATCGCAACAAGGACCGTAACAAGGACCGTCGCGACGAGAACCGTGGCAACGGCGGCAATGGCAACGCGCAGAAAGATGGCGGCAACCGCAAGGACCGCAACGAACAGCGCAAGGACGGCCGCAACAACAACAACAACAACAACGGCAACGCGCAGCAGCCGCAGCAGGGCAAGCAGCAGAAGGACGCTGCCCAGCCGCAGCAGCCGCAGCAGAACAAGCCGCGCAACGAGCAGCAGGGCCAGAACCCCAACCAGGGCCAGGGCCAGCAGCAGCCGAAGCTGAAGCAGCCGCGCCAGCCGCGTCCGCAGGATGGCGAGAAGCCGACCGACAAGCCGCAGCGCAACGCCGCCGAAGAGGCCGTGGACGCCGTGCCGGCCGCCGCGGTCGCCGCCACTGCCGTGGCCGCCAACGTGGTCACCGCGCAGGAAGCCACCGCACCGGTGGCGACCCCGGTTGCCGCTCCGGCAGCGCATGTCGCGGCCCCCGCTGACACGACCCCGACCCCGACCCCGGCCGTTGAGGCCGAAGGCCTGGTTGCCGGCGATGAAGACGCTACGGCCGATGCAGCCGATGCGGCCAACGGCGAGCAGGCCGGCGAAGGTGCAACCCGCCGTCGTCGCGGCCGTCGCGGTGGCCGTCGTCGTCGTCGCGGTGGCGCCGAGAACGCCAACGGCGCCGACGTGCTGGGCGATGACCAGGACGAAGGTGACGAAGGCGAAGACCAGGACGTGGTCGAACCGAACCGCGACAGCAGCGCGCCCGCTCCGGTCGCTGCCCAGCAGCCGGCACGTTCGCAGCCCGAGTTCGATTTCGACGACGAAATCGAGCCGGCCAGCGTAGAAGCCGAGAAGCCCGCGCGCGCACAGGCTGCTGTTGCCGCTGCCGCACCGGTGGCTGCGGTCAGCAGCGCCGTACTGGAAGCCGTTGCCGAAGTGCAGTCCGTGGACGTGCCGGTGGCCCGCGAAGCCGCCCCGAAGCCGGAACAGCCGAAGCCGACCCCGGTGCAGACCAGCATGCTGGATGCCATCGATGCGGCCACCCCGGTGCAGCCGGTCGCCGCCGCCCCCGTGGCCGAGGTGAAGCCGGTCGTGGTTGAAGCCACCCCGGTGGCTGAGGTGGCCCCGGCCGTGGTTGAAGCCGCTCCGGTGGTGGAAGCGGCTCCGGTCGTGACCGACGCCGCCCCGGTGGTCGTTGAACCGACTCCGGTTGTCGAAGCCGCCCCGATCGCTGCTCCGGTCGTTGAAGCTGCGCCGGTCGTGGACGTTCAGCCGGTTGTTGAACAGCCGGTCGCCCCGGTCGTGCTGGAGGCCGCTCCGGTCGAAGCCGCCGCTCCGGTCGAAGCCGTGGTGACGCCGTCGATCAACCCGGTGGCCGATGGCCACGCCGATGCAGCCAGCCAGGCGACAGAAGCGCAGGCGTCGGACGAAGACGAAGACGAAGAAGCCGCCAAGCGCACGCCGCCGGCGAACTGATCGTTCTTTGATCGCGTGAAAGCGAAACGGCGGGGATCGATGATCCCCGCCGTTTTTGTTTGTGCGACTCGTAGGGCCTTGGTGGATGCCAACCAAGGTTGGCAGCTACCAATGAATGGCTGTGGCCCACTTCCGGTGGGTGCGGACCTTGGACCGCACCAATGCCCGGTCGCACGCGGAACGGCTGTGCCGACCAAGGTCGGCACCTACCAGAGCACCATGGATTCAATGCGCGCGGAGAGGGACTTGCTTGGTAGGTGCCAACCTTGGTTGGCACTTTGATTCACCGCGCGCAGGTGCGGCCGTGCCAACCAAGGTTGGCACCTACCAGAGCATGAAGCCCCGTGGCATCAGCGGGCCGGGGCGAACTGCAGGCGGGTCCACACGCCGTAGTGGTCCGACGCCCAGCGACCGCTGTCGTCGGGCTGGTCGAACAGGATCTTGGCTTCGCGCGCCACCATCCGGTCCTGCTGGAAGAAGATGTGGTCGATGCGCGAGGGCGCCTGGTAATAGTGCCGGTTCAAGGTACTGACCGCCGCCAGGTCGGTGTTCACGTGCACGCTGCCGTAGCTGTCACCGTAGTGGCTGCGCAGTTCGCTCAGGTCGCCGGCGTCGACCAGGGCATTGAAATCACCGGCAATCACCACCGGCGCACCGGCCGAGGTTTCGGTGATGAAGCGCAGCAGGTCCTCCACCTGGCTGCGGCGGATGCCCTGACCGCGCTCGTCACTGCGCTCGTTCAGATGCGTGGCATAGACGTTCACCGCCTGCCCGTCCACGTCGATGCGCAGGTGGGCCACGGTGCGGTAGTCATCCAACGGCTGCAGCAGGTGCTCGCCGTGGGCCAGGATCGGGCGCCGGGTCAGCAGCGCGTTGCCATAACGCTTGGGTGCACCCACCGGATCGGTGGATACGAAGACGTACCTGTAACCGAGCTGGCTGGCCAGCCACTGGGCTTGGTTGCGCACGTTGCGGCGCTGGATCACTTCCTGCAGCGCAATGGCATCGGGTTGCAGGCGCTTGAGCTCGGCCAAGATCGTGCGCCGCCGGGTTGGCCAGTCTTCGCGGTCATGGTGCAGGTTGAAGGTGACCATGCCCATGCCGGGCGCGGTCGATGCCTGCGCAACGGCAGGTTCACCTGCCTGCTGCGCCACCGCCCACGCGGGCAATGCCAGTGCCATGGCCAACCCCAGGGCGCGCAGTGCCACGCGCGCTCTCCCCTGCTTCAACGCCATGTTTACTGCCCCTTGCGTTCGGCGCGGCGCACCGCACCGGGCACTTCAATTTCCACACGCGCTGGCAGCGCGTGTACGTGCAGTTCGTTGTCCACCCATTCGGCCGGCTCGCCATTGACCGTGGCCGCGCCGGGTTCGCCGCTGTAGGGCCACGGCAGCACCACGCCACCCACCGGCGGCAGCAGGCCCGGCTGCACTTCCAGCACCAGCTGCTTGTCGTTGCGCTGCAGGCGGTAGTTCAGCTGCCCCTGCGGGGTGCGCAGGCCCTGCACGGCAATGCCCTCGCCCTGGAACCAGGCCGTGGGAATACCTGCGGCCAGCACCAGCGCGTCATCCACATCGCGGTTGTAGGCGAACATGTCCAGCGCCGAGCGCACGAAGTCCGAGGCTACCCAGGCATGCGGCAGGTCGCCCACGAAGAACGGCGTGCGCGGCGTGCGCGAGACCACTTCGGCCCACTGGTTCCAGGCCTGCGGCGCGCGGTCCTTGAAGAAGAACTGGCTGGCCTGCCAGGCGCGGTCACGCCAGCCCAGGCGCACGAACGCGGCCACGTTGCGCCACTCGTACGGGGTGTAATCCTTCCATTCGCGCTTGCCGTCGCGGCGCGCCACGAATTCGTTCCAGTAGCGCTCGAACGTGCTGTCCAGCGCGGGCTGCGGCAGGCGCCCCTGCTCACCACCGGGGGCCAGGGCGATGGTGGTGGAGGTGGCATCGAAGTCCCCCAGCTCGGCCGAACCCGGCAGGAAGTCGATGCGGTGCTGCTGCATGGCCGACTGCAGCGATGCCTGCAGGTCATCACGGAACTGGTCGCGCGATTCGCTGATCTGCATTGCTTCGACCTTGCCCAGCTGCGCAGCGATGATCGCCGCGTCCTTGTAGCCGCGCAGCGCCCAGAAGTTGTCCCAGTACGAATGCATCGGCTTGGCCGAATAGCCTTCGTGGCTGATCGAAGCCGGCATCATCCCGTAGAACGCGGGATTGCGCGCACGGTTCTCTTCGGTGCGCTCGCTGGCGCGCAGCTGTTCCATGTACTGGTAGGCGCCCTGCACATGCGGCCACATCAGTTCCAGGAAGGTGCCATCGCCGGTGTAGCGCCAGTACTCGGCGATGTTGTAGATCAGTTCGCCATGGCTGTCGTTCTCCGGCACCGGGTCGCTGCCGCGCGCATCCACGCAGCACGGCACCTTGCCGTTCTCGAACTGGAAGGGCGCGTACCAGTTCACGTAGTCACGCACCGCATCGCTGCGGCCCATGCGCAGCAGCCCTTCGGAAATCATCGCGCCATCGCGGATCCAGCTGCGCGCATAGGAGCGCGTGCCAGGCTGCAGGCGCGGTCCCACGCGGGAAATCAGCATGTGCGCAACGGCGGTGCGCAGGGTTTCCACCAGCGGCTGGCCGGCGGCCGGCACCTGCAGCGACACCACGCCCAGCTTCTGCCGCCACTGCGCGGCCACCTGCTGCTGTGCCTTGGCCACGTCCAGCGCCTGCGGCGCCCAGCTGCCGGTCTGCGGCAGCACCACCGCCACTTCGCGGCTCTGCCCCGGCTCCAGCTTGATGGTGTACAGCAAGGCGCCGGAGGCCAGCCCGGTGCTGTCCTTCACCGCCGTGGTGCCGGGCAGCTTGCCGCTGGCCAGGTGCATCGCGTCCAACTTGCCATCGAAGGTGGTGGCGAAGCGCGCATCGGGCGCCTGCAGCGGATAGACCCGCGGCTCGCCATTGATGCGCACCAGCTGCTCGCCCACGTCCAGGCTGTCGATGCGGCTGAAGCCGCCGGTGGTGTTCAGGAACTGGGTCGGCGGATTCACCTGCCACGGCCGGATCGCCAGCGCCAGGGTGTATTCGTGCGCCACCTTGTCCGGGTTGCTCAAGCGGTAGCGGCCGATCAGCTGCGCGCGCTCGGGCGTGCCCTGCACGAAACCGGTGACCGACAGCCCGGCCTTCTCATGCACCCAATCGACGTTGGCGATGGGCAGGTAGCGGTCCTGCAGCGATTGGGTGATGGCCACGTTGGACCAGTCCAGCAGCTTGCCATCCAGGCGGACGAACGGCTCGATGCTGAAGCTGCCCTTGGCAGGCTCCAGCGCGCCGTCTTCGCTGATCAACGCCTGTTCCTGGCCACCATCCAGGCCCAGCAGGGTCCAGTACGGCTGCTCGCCCACGAAGGCACGCGGCAGTGCGCCGCGCGGCAGGTCTGCCGCCACCGACGAGAGGAATGCGTTGGGCGTAGCCGCGAAGGCCAGCGGCTTCAGCGCGATGTCACGGATGCCGTAGCGCCAGTTCGGGCCACCCTGCAGGTCGAAGCGCACATAGCGCGCGTCGGTATCGGGCAGCGCGAGCCAATCACGGCCACCGCCACCATTGGTCACCTCACGCACGGTGCGCCAGTCGCGGCCGTCCTGCGAGGTACGCACGGTGTAGCGGGTCGCTTCCAGGCTGGGCAGCCAGTCGATCACCGCCCCGCCGATCTCGCGCGTGTCGTGCAGATCCAGGCTGATGGTCTGCTGCTTGACCCCGCCGCTGATCCAGAAGGTATCGCTCTTGCCGTCGATCATGCGGTCCTGCAGCGCAGGCGCGGTATCGGCAATCACCGCCGGGTGCAGCGGCGAGGTGTCCTGCGCCGGCAGGCCCTGCAGGGTCAGCTTGTCGAAGCACACGGTGCCGCGCCCACCCACCTTGCTGTAGATGGTGAACTCGACCGCGGCGCTGCGCGCCATCTCCTTGTCCGGCGACGGCCCCCACGCCTTGTCGATCTGGCGCCGGCGGTACTCCACCGGCGTCCAGGCCTTGGGGAAGCTGTAACCGGGGCGGTTGACCCACCACACGTTGTCACCGCTGGCGTCGATCAGCTTGAACTGCAGGTCGTTGCCCGGCGAATCGCCGCGCAGCTGGAAGCCGAAGCGGTAATTGACCGGGTATTCGATGTTCAGCGCACGGCGCAGGCCCACATAGCCGGAGACCTTGTGGAAGTCGTAATCCAGGCACAGCGCGCGGCCACCGCCCGGTGCGGTGACCGGGCGCAGCGAACCACTGACCTGGTCGGACAGCACCAGCTTCCATGCGCCGATGTCGTCGAAGTCATCCAGCACCTTCGGCGCGGGCAGCGCCGGTGGTGCGGCGATCGCCAGGGAAGACCACAGCAGGCCCAATCCAACGGCGATCGCACGCTTCATCCCTTCACACTCCCCAGCAACAGACCTTGGATGTAGTACCGCTGCAGCACCAGGAACAGCGCCAGCACCGGAACCACGGTGACCACCGCGCCGGCCATCATCATTTCCACGTCCATGATGTGTTCGCGCGAGAGGGTGGCCAGTGCCACCGGCAAAGTGTAGTGCTCCTGGTCGGTCAACACGATCAACGGCCACATGAAATCGTTCCATGCACCCATGAAGGTGAAGATCGCCAGGGTGACCAGCACCGGCTTGAGCATTGGCAGCACGATCTGGAAGAAGATGCGCAGCTCCCCTGCCCCGTCGATACGCGCTGCTTCCAGCAGCTCATCGGGAATGGAGCGGGCGTACTGGCGCACCAGGAAGATGCCGAACACGCTGGCCAGGGCCGGCACGATCACGCCGCCGAAGCTGTTGACCAGGCCCAGCTGCTTCATCAGCAGGAACAGCGGCAGCATGGCCACCTGCGCCGGAATGACCAGCGCGGCCATCAGCACCTGGAACAGGCGCTCGCGGCCGACAAAGTTCAGCTTGGCGAAGGCGTAGCCGGCCATGGTGTTGAGCAGCAGCGAACCCAGGGTGATGGCCAGCGATACCAGCAGGCTGTTGGCGAAGTTGCCGCCCATGCCGGTGCGCGCGAACAACTCCAGGTAGTTTCGCGTGGTGACGTGCGAGGGCAGCAACGGCGGCGGGAAATGGGTCGCCTCGCCCTGTGGCATGAACGAGACCGAGACCATCCACAGCAGCGGTGCCAGGCTGACCAAGGCCAGCACCAGCAACGCACCATTGACCATCCACGGGTGCCAGCGCGACTGGCCGATTTCACGACTCATACCAACTGCCTCTTGCGGCCGAAACGCAGCATCACGGTGGTCACCGCCAGGATGATCAGGAACAGCAGGAACGCCACCGCGGAGGCGCGACCCAGGTTCCACCACTTGAAGCCTTCCTCGAACATGAAATACAGCACGCTGACGGTGCTCTGCAGTGGGTCGCCGCGGGTCATCACGTAGGGTTCGGCGAACAGCTGGAAGTAGCCGGACACGGTAATGACCCCGACCACCAGCAGCACCGGGCCGAGCATCGGCAGGGTGATGTGCAGGAACTGCTTCCAGCGCGAGGCACCATCGATGCGCGCGGCCTCGTACAGGTCATGCGGAATGGCCTGCAGGCCGGCCAGGAAGATCACCATGTTGTAGCCGAAGTTCTTCCACACGGCGAACAGCATGATGGTGGGCATGGCCCAGTTCGGGTCACCCAGCCAGTCGATCGGGCTGATGCCGATGTGGCCCAGGCCATAGTTCACCAAGCCGTAGCTGGTGTGGAACAGGTAGCGCCAGATCACCGCCACCGCCACCAGGGTGGTCACCACCGGGGCGAACAGCGCGGTGCGGAACAGCGCCTTGAAGCGCGCCGCCGGTGCGTTCAGCAGCATCGCCGCGCCCAGCGACACGCCGATCGACAGCGGTACGCCGATCAGCACGAAGTAGGTGGTGTTCCACAGCGACTTCCAGAACATCGGGGTCTGCAGCAGATCGATGTAGTTGCCCAGACCGACGAACCGCAGGTTGCTGCTGTCGGACAGGGCATACAGATCGAAGTCGGTCACGCTCAGCGCCAGCGCCGAGGCCACCGGCAGGCCGAAGAACAGGCCCAGCACGATCAGCGAGGGGCCGGCGAAGATCCAGCCGGCAAGCGAAGTACGTTTCATTGCGGGCTCCCGGCCGCTGCGGCCGGCGCATCGGCAGGTGCCTGCGCACCGCCGCCCTGCAGGCGTTGTTGTTCATGCATCCAGCGGCGCTTGGCCAGCACCTTGTCCACGCGCTGGTCCAGCTCTTCCACGGCCTTGTCCTGCGGCAGGCCACCGCGCACCACCTTTTCGGTGACGATGCGCATTTCCTGCACGATGCGCTCCCACTCCAGCACCTTCGGCGTGGGCTTGACCCGCTCCAGCTGGTCACGGAACGCCGCGGCCAGCGGATCGCCGGCCAGCGACGGCGCGTTCCAGGTGCTGCGACGCGGCGGCAGGTCACCGATGATGGAATGGAAGCGGGCCTGGATTTCCGGCCGCGACAGGAACTCGATCAGCTTCCACGAGGCTTCCTTCTGCTGCGACTTGCGGAAGATCACCAGGCTGGTGCCGCCGGCAATGCCGGCGCCCGGACCGTCCGGACCCGGCAGCGCAGCGGTGCCCCACTGCCCTTCCAGTTCCTTGGGCTGCAGCTTCTTGAACTCGCGGATGTTCCAGGGCCCGGAGATGTAGAAGACGTTGAAGCCGCGGAAGAACTCGTCCCAGACGTTGGAGATCTGCGTCTCGGACATCTTCGGCGCCCAGCCCTGCTCGAACATGTTCGAGTAGAACGCCAGGGTGCGGCGGAAGCCGGGGCTGGCGAAGTTGCCGCGGGTGTCATCGTCGCGCAGCAGCGGGTCGGGCTGCTGCAGTGCCAGCGACAGCTGCTGCTCGAATTCGTTGATCGGCATCAGCACCGCATAGCGGTTCGGCCCCTGCATCTTCTTGATCGCGGCCATCTGCTGGTCCCACTCGGCCCAGGTACGCGGCGGGTGGTCGAAACCGGCCTTGGCCAGCAGGTCCTTGCGGTAGTAGATCAGGCGCGTATCGACGTACCACGGCACGCCCACCAGCTCGCCGTGGATCACGTTGGTATCCCATATGCCCTGGAAATAATCCTGCGGATCGACCACGCTCGAGCGCTGCACGAACGGCTGCAGCGGGGTCAGTGCATCCAGTTCGGCGAACTCGGGCACCCAGGTGTTGCCGAGCTGGCAGACATCGGGCAGGCCATCGGCGGCGAAGGCGGTCAGCAGCTTTTCATGCGCGGCCGTCCACGGAATGTTCTGCACATCCACCTTGATGCCGGGGTTTTCGGCTTCGAACTCGTGGATCAGCTCGCTGACCACTTCCGCTTCGCGGCCCATGGCCCAGAAGCGCACGGTGGTGGTGCCCTGCTCGGTGCGGGCGCAGCCGGCAACGGCCAGCACGGCCAGCAGCGGCAGCGCCCAGCGGCGCAGGCGGTGGGTCCAGGGATGCACCGGCTTACTTCCCCTGTCCAGTGTTGCGGTTGGCATTGTTCTTCTGTTCCTGCGCGGCGGCCGCGCGCGATTCTGCGATACCCACCGCGCGCGCCGCCGCGGCCTTCTCATCCTTCTGCAGCTGCAGCGGCTGGAACTCGCCTTCCGGCGCCAGCCAGCCACCACTGAACCCTGCCCGCTCCAGACCCTTGCGGATGTACGGGTTCTTCTTCATCACTTCCCAGACGAAATCATCGCGGTAGTTGGCGATCATGGTCAGGATCGGGCCCTGGTCGATGGCGATGTAATCGCTGGCCACCCAGCCGCGGTCGGGCACCAGGCGCCCGGTCTTGATCGGAATGTCGTAGTTGAAGCTGGGGTTGAACGAATCCAGGAACCCGTAGCTGGAATAGATGTAGTCGCCGTAGCGCTTGTGCATCTCCACCGTGGCCGGGATCACTTCCTCCGGTGCGAACACGATCGAAGACACCGCCGCGGTCGGGGCAATGGTGCCGTCGTCGAAGTTCTCGCGCAGGCCTGCGCCGCGCGAGGAGTAATGGCGGAACTGGCGCTGCTCGCCCCGGTATTCCTGAGTGGTGTTCTGCGGGCCATCGCTGGCGGTCAGGCCCCACACGTTCTCGCCGTAGTCCTTCCAGTTCATCGGGTTGGCGATGGCGTACTCGCGCTGGGCCAGCGCCGCCGAACGGCTGTTGAGGAAGTAGGTGCTGCCGCGTTCGCGCATGTACGCGTCCTGGATATCGCGGAAATCGATCCAGACGTGGCTGTACTGGTGGCCGAACAGTGGCCCGAAGGACAGGTATTCCTGGCCCTGGTAGACGCCCCAGTCGTTGTCGTAGGTGCGGGTCCACACGGTCCACGCATCCGGGCTGACCGGGTGGCTGGGCGAGCCCAGGGCGAGGATGTAGACCATCATCGCTTCGTTGTAGCCCATCCAGTCGTGGTCGATGAAGCCGCTTTCGGGGAACCAGCCCATGGAGATGAGCGGTGCGCGCTGCTGCAGCCACGGCCAGTCCACCTGCTTGTACAGGCTGTCGGCGATCTGCCGGATCTCTTTTTCGCGCGGGTCGTCGCCGTCGTAGTACGACTGGGCAAACAGCACGCCCATCATCAGCAGTGCGGTATCCACCGAGGACAGTTCCACCCAGCTGTCGTAGCGACGGCCTTCCTGCATGTCCAGGAAGTGGTAGTAGAAGCCTTTGTAACCGGCCTTGCCGGTGCGCTGCGGGCCCATCGGCACATCGCGGAAGAACTTCAGCGTGGTCAGGGTGCGGTCGATGGCCTGGTTGCGGCTGACCCAGCCGTTCTCGATGCCGATCGGGTAGGCGGTCAGCGCGAAGCCCACCGAGGCGATGCTGGCGAACGGACGCGAGGGATAGCGGTCGGGGGTCAGGCCGTTCAGTTCATTGGTGGTATCCCAGAAGAACTGGAAGGTGCGGCGCTCGATATCGTCGAACAGCGGCGGCAGTTCCGGCTTCATCGGCCGCGGCGGTGCGTCGGCCTCGACCAGGATCACCTGCGGCTTGGGCTTGGCCGGCGCTTCCTGCTGGGCCGGTTTGCAGGCGGCGATGGCCAGGGTCATCGCAGCGGCGGTCAACAGGTGGCGTGCCTGCATGGCGCGGTTCCTCCGGTGGGCTGTTCGATGGAAGAGCATAACGTCCAAACACCTGAAATCGTTTACAGCACGGACTCTTAAAAAACCACGAAAACCGTGGCCCGGGTGTCGGCGTCATTGCCCATGCCAGTGCACCGTGCAGTCGCGGTGCGCTGGCATGGGCAATGGACCGGCCATCACGGCCGGCCATTGCACCACCGGTACCGCCGGCGAACCGGCGGTACCAAGCGCGATCATCAGAAGCGGAAGCCCACTTCGGCCTTGATCTGGCGCGGCGTACCGATGATGTCACCGGTCTCGTTGTAGCTGGCTTCCAGCTTGCCGTTGCTCTTGATGTAGTTGTAGCTGGAGAAGT
The DNA here is from genome assembly GCF_016624905.1 of Stenotrophomonas sp. S49. Classification (NCBI taxonomy): domain Bacteria; kingdom Pseudomonadati; phylum Pseudomonadota; class Gammaproteobacteria; order Lysobacterales; family Lysobacteraceae; genus Stenotrophomonas; species Stenotrophomonas sp. S49. The sequence goes on from NZ_JACVUD010000010.1 coordinate 49,404, forward strand.
TGTCGAAGTTGAACACGTTGATGATGTCCAGGCGAGCGTACAGCTCGGTATCACCCGGCATCTTGAACGTCTTCGTCGCCTGCAGGTCGACCGAGCGGTAGCCGAACACCTTGCCACCGATCAGGAACTTGCCATTGGCGTTGGGCACGGCGGCCTGCGGGGTCGGCAGGGTGTAGCCGCTGGCCTGCGGAATGCCGTACCAGTCGTTGACGGCAGTCGGGGTGGCCAGGGTGATCTTGCCGCCGAAGGTGATGCCCCAGAAGCCCGCGTACGAACCGGTCACCACCAGGCGGTGGCGCGGCGCGCCGTTGGAACGGATGGTCGGGTAATCGCCGATCAGGCCGCGGTCGAACGCGTACTTTTCATTGATGTCGCGGTTGTGGCGCGCGGTCGTCCAGGTGTAGGCGATCGAGGTGCCCCAGCCGCTTTCCTTGGTGAACGGCTTCTGCGCCGACAGCAGCACCTGGGTGGCACGGGTCTTGATGCCCTGCTGGCCGATGATCAGGCTGCCGAAGCCCGGCACGTTGCAGCTCCAGGCCTGGCTCAGGCCCGGGTCGGTGCCGCCGCACAGGCGCGGGTCATCGAAGAACTGGCCGGTCGGGTAACGGTTGCCCAGGGTGAAGGCGAAGCCGTCGTAGCTCAGGGTACGGGCGATGGTGGCGTCGGTCAGCCAGTCACCGATCTGGTTGCTCATGCCCAGGCTGAACTGATCCGAGTACGGGGCCTTCAGCTTGTTGTTCAGCAGGTCCACTTCCAGACCGGCATTGCTGGTGGCGCCCACCAGGGCCTGCAGGTTGCCGATGCCGTTGAGCAGGTTCGGGTTCCAGTCGTAGCAGGCGGCCTGGCCGTTGATGCAGGTGCCGGTGGCCGGGTTGCGGAAGTAGATGGTCGGCTGCGGCAGGGCCAGCTTGGTGGTTTCCAGCTGCAGGTTGTCGAACAGGTCGCGGTCGTAGGAACGGCCGGCACCACCGTGGATCACGTGCTGCTCGTCGGCGTTGATGTCATACGAGAAGCCCAGGCGCGGCTGCCAGGCATCCTTGAACGCCTTGCGGTTGTGGCCGTTGCTGATGTAATCGCTGATGTCCAGGCCGCCCAGCGCCAGCGAATCGGCGTAGGTCTGCCCGGCGGCGGCACGCGGGTCCTGCGAGTAGATGGCATCCACCACCTGCTGCGGGGTCACGAAATCCAGATAGGCCGGGTTCTTTTCGTAATCCCAGCGCAGGCCAAGGTTGATCTGCAGGTGGTCGTTGACCTGCCAGTCGTCCTGGATGAACAGACCCAGCTGCTTGGCCTTGGAACGCACTTCACCGGACACGCCCGACACGCCGGTGACCGGCTTGACGAACTGCGCCTTGTACGGGATGTCCGACGGGAAGTCCGGATCGCCCAGGGTGTAGGTGAAGGTCGGGTTGATCTGCGCCGCGTCAGACGCGTACAGATCGATTTCCTTGTACTTCACGCCCATCTTGATGGTGTGGTCGCCCGCCCACTGGATGCCGTCCAGGGTCAGGTTGTCTTCGATCGACCAGCCCTTCTGGCCCTTCACCTGCGAATCCAGTGCCGAAGCGCCACCGACCTTCACGATGGTGCGGTCTTCGGTGCCGTCCGGTGCGGTGTAGGTGATGCCGTTGGCCAGGGTCAGCGGGGTCGGGTTGTTGAACGAATCTTCGTGGGTGACCATCAATTCGTTGTAGTAACGCTCACCGCTGTGGTTCCAGCGCAGCGCATAACGGCGGTCGGTGTTGACCACTTCACGGCCGGCTTCCGGCGAGGTCTGGCCACTGAACTGCTGCTGGGTTTCGTCGCGGTCCTGGAAGGTCAGCTCGATGCGATCGTTGTCGGTCGGCTCGAAGTCGACCTTGGCGAAGATCAGGTCCTGCTGGAACGGCTGGCTGGCCGGGCCGAGGCCGGCAGCGCCGTCAGCCGGCAGCAGACCCACGCTGCTGGTCACCGCACCGTCCGGCGCGATGGTGACCGGCAGGTCGAAGCGCTTGGCTTCGTAGGTCACGAAGAAGTGGGCCTTGTCCTTGACGATCGGGCCGCCCAGGGCGAAGCCGTATTCCTTCTCGGCCGAGACCATCTTGTCCTGGCCCGCCTGGCGCTCGGCCGGGGTCTTGGCGCGCATGTCTTCGTCGGTGTAGCGGTAGAACGCCTCACCCTTGAATTCATTGGTACCGGACTTGGTCGCTGCGGTCACCGCGGCGCTGGACACCTGGCCGTACTCGGCCTTGTAGTTGCCGCTGATGACCTTGTATTCGCCGATGGCCAGCTGCGGGAACGGGTTGCCGGCGCTGCCGGACTGGCCGGCCACGCCGCCGCCCTTCACGTAGCTCTTCTGGCCCACGCCGTCGATGTAGACGTTGGTGCCGTCGGCATTGGTGGCACCGCCGCGCAGCGAGGTGTTGCCCTTGGCATCACGGGTGAAGATCATGCCCGGCACGGCGTCGGCGAACTCCAGGAAGTTGCGCGACACCTGCGGGGTGGTCTGGATCTGCTGCAGGCTGACGGTCTTGCCGACTTCGGAGGTGCGCACTTCCTGCAGCAGGGTCGGCGCGACCACGTTCACGGTGTCCAGATTGGTGGCCGCGGTGGTGCCGCCGCCGGTGGCGGCCGCTTCGCTGAAGTTCAGCGTGGCGGTGGAGGCCACGGTGACGGTGACCTTCTGGGTCTGGCCGTTGGCCACCACGTCATAGGTGCCCGGGTCCAGGCCCATCAGCGAGTAGCTGCCGTCGGCACGCACGGTACCACGACGTACCGAACCGGTGGCCACGTTGGTGGCGGTCACTTCCGCGCCGGCCTGGGCGCCGGACACCTGGCCACGCAGGCTGGCGTTGGCCGACTGGGCCATCACGTTCGGGGCAGCGGCCAACATCAGGCAGCTGACCAGGGCGGTGCTCAGCAGCCGGCGTGCCGGCGTGCGGATGGTGGAATGCATCATCAACTCAATCTCCGGGTGGTGGTCCCGCTTGCGCGGTTCCTGCGATCAGTCAAAAGAAAAGGAAAGCCTCCGGCTTCAACGGCCGGATGGCGAGGTGGTGGAATCTCGAACGATCAGGCGGGGTACCAGCGTCTGCTTGTCCCCTGCCCCTTCCGTGGTAGTGCCGTCCATCAACTGCAACAGGCGCGTCATGGCCCGATCGCCCAACTCGGCGATACTGACCTGCATGGTGGTCAACGATGGGTGTACGAACCGCGCCAGCGGAATGTCATCGAAACCCGCCAGGGCGACATCGGTGGGCACGTGGACGCCTGCCTGCGCGAACGCATACAGACACCCCAGGGCCATCATGTCGTTGGCGGCGAACACGGCATCGGGCAGCGCACCGGCTGCCAGCAACTCCTGACCGGCGCGATGGCCGGAAGCTTCGTCGAAATCACCGGGCAGCTCGATGCCTTCGGCGCCATTGCCAGCAGCCGCCAGCGCGTCACGGAAGCCGCGCAGGCGCTCGCGCGCGTCGAAGTTGAGGTCCGGGCCAGAAATGAAAGCGATGCGGCGGTGGCCGGCATCGAGCAGGTGGCGGGTCATGGCCATCGCCCCTGCGTGGTCGTCGATGCTCAACACCGGGTGGTCCTGCGTGGGCAGGTAGGTGTTGATCAGCACGGTGGGCAGCGACTGCGGCAGGTTGTCGGTCAGGAACCCCGGGCTTTCCGCATACGGGGACAGCACCAGCAGGCCATCGACGCGGCCGCGCATGGCGCGCAGCGCAGCGCCCTGCTGTTCCTGGTCGCCGTGGTAGCTGGACACCAGCAGGTGCTGGCGGCGGCTGCGGGCCACCCCGTCGATGCCGCGCATCAGTTCGGAGAAGAATTCACCGTACAGGTCGGGCAGCACCACGCCCACCGTATTGGTACGGCGGCTGCTGAGGCTGCGCGCGGCAGCATGTGGGGTGTAGCGCAGCCGCGCGGCCACTTCCAGCACAAGCTGGCGGACCGGTTCGGCAACGTTCTCATGCCCGTTGAGCGCGCGGGAAACCGTGGCCACGGAGACCCGGGCTTCGCGTGCGACATCTTTGATTGTTATGGCTGCCTTGTTCACGAAGCCGCCCTCCACGGCTTGGACCTACCAGCTTGGCGCGGAATGTAAGCGTTTCCATCTGCGCTTGTAAACTGTCCGTTAGGCGAATGTCCCATTCCGGACACAAAAAGTTGTCCCGCGCAGGCCCGCACGGTGACCTGCAAAGACAGTATCTGGGTCATTTTCAGCCCTGTTCTGACGGGGTATGTGCACGGATGGACAGCGCATGGATGTCGGTGTCCATCAGGCTGCCCAGCGCGGCGTAGACCGCGCGGTGGCGCGCAAGCGGGGCCATGCCGGCGAAGCGTTCGCTGACCACGTGCACGTTGAAATGGCCGCGCCCATCGCGCGCGCCGGCATGGCCAGCATGGCGATGGCTGTCGTCTTCGATCTCCAGCACGCTGGGGGCCAATGCTTGTTGCAGCGCATCACGAATCTGTCCGATGCGCCGCGCGTTCATGGCAGCACCTTGCGGAACGGACGCACCTGGGTGCGTACGTACACGCCCGCAGCCACGTACGGGTCGGCTTCGGCCCATTCCTGTGCCTGCGCCAGCGAGTCGAATGCGGCGATGACCACCGAGCCGCTGAAGCCGGCCGGACCCGGGTCTTCGCTGTCGATGGCCGGGCATGGACCGGCCAGCAGCAGGCGCCCCTGGTCGTTCAGCGCCTGCAGGCGCGCCAGGTGCTGCGGGCGTACCTGCAGCCGCTGGGCCAGCACATCCTGGCCGTCATAGCCTTCAATCACGTACCACATGGGGTGGTTCCTCGTTCATGTTGCGGTGCGCCGATTCTAGCCAATGCCAGCCGGTTGCCTGCCGTTGCTGGACACTGGCGCGGCAAAGCCTTACCCTAGGGTCAATTGCACGTGGCTGGATGCAGCAGCCCGTCGGTTTCCGCGGCTTCCGCAGCCCCCGACGATCGCCCCGCCGCTTCCTGACGGGCCACGTAGACGACCTCCCCGTAGTCTTGTCGCTGCCGCTGTTGTGCAGCGCGTGCTGCTGTTTCATATGTGTGGAATCGCGCCGAGACAGGCGTGCCTGGTGCCCCCGTGGCCGTGGCGTTGGCCCGGCATGGCGGGTACCGCGACTGGTCCGTTGCAATGCTGACGTCCATTAGATGACTTCCGAACTCGCGCTCGACGCGAACCCGCCAACCCGGCCGCCCGCCCCCCAGCAGCAGGAAATGCCGCTGGCCGTGGTGCATGGGCAACCGGTCCTGCAGATTCCGCAGGACCTGTACATCCCGCCGGACGCGCTGGAAGTCATTCTGGATGCCTTCGAAGGGCCGCTGGACCTGCTGCTGTACCTGATCCGTCGGCAGAACCTGGACGTGTTGGACATTCCCGTGGCCGAGATCACCCGGCAGTACGTGGAATACATCACGGTGATGCGCGAGCTGCGTTTCGAGCTGGCCGCCGAATACCTGGTGATGGCCGCGATCCTGGCCGAAGTGAAGTCGCGCATGCTGCTGCCGCGGCCGGTCAGCGAGGACGGCGACGAGGCCGATCCGCGCGCCGAGCTGGTGCGCCGGCTGCAGGAGTACGAACGTTTCAAGCAGGCGGCGGAGGATATCGACGCCCTGCCCCGGCAGGACCGCGACACCACGGTGGCGCATGCGTTCATGCCGGAACGGGCGACGGTGAAGCTGCCGCCGCCGGTGGACCTGAAGGAAATGCTGCTGGCCCTGCACGACGTGCTCAAGCGCGCCGAGCTGTTCACTGGCCATGCGATCAAGCGCGAGGCGCTGAGCGTGCGCCAGCGCATGGGCGAGATCCTGGGCCGCATGGAAGATGGCCGGTTCTACCGGTTTGAAAGTCTGTTCACCGCTGAGGAAGGCAAGCTGGGCGTGCTGGTCACCTTCCTGGCCATGCTGGAACTGGCCAAGGAACAGCTGCTGGACATCGTGCAGGAAGAACCGCTGGCGGCGATCTACGTGAAGTCGCTGGCGGCCGGCAACACCAACGCCCCGCTGCAGTTCAGCAGCGAGTTCGACGACAACGACGCCGCCAACGAGAACGAGTGAGCGCTGCCTGCCGATGGACCAACCGCTGATCAACCGTATTGTCGAAGGTGCCCTGCTGGCGTCCAGCCAGCCGCTCACCCTGGCCCAGCTGAAAGACCTGTTCCCGGAAGACGAGCCGGCGCCGCCGGGCAGCATCGAGCGCGCCCTGGAACAGCTGCGCGAGGCCTGCACCGGCCGCGGCGTGGAACTGCTGGAGGTGGCCTCCGGCTTCCGCTACCAGGTGACCGCCGAAGTGCATGGCTGGATCAGCCGGCTGTGGACCGAACGCAAGACCCGCTACACCCGCGCCACCCTGGAAACGCTGGCGCTGATCGCCTACCGGCAGCCGATCACCCGCGGCGAGATCGAGCAGGTGCGCGGCGTGGCCGTCAGCAGCAACATCATCCAGGCGCTGGAAGAACGCGAGTGGATCCGCGTGGTCGGCCACCGCGACGTACCCGGCAAGCCGGCGCTGTTTGGCACCACCAAGGGCTTCCTGGACTACTTTGGGCTGAAGCGGCTGGACGAATTGCCGCCACTGTCCGAACTGAAGGACCTGGGCGAGCTGGAGCCGCAGCTGGCACTGGACCGTGACGGCCCGGCCGCCGCCGGCGCCGCCGGCCCGGACATCAGTGCCGACCCTGACGGCGCTGCCAACGATGACACCCGCCTGGACGCAGGCACTGGCAACACCCCCGATTCCGCCGGCGCAGCCCCTGCACCGGCCAGTGACGAGCAAGCACCTTCGCCCTTCGATGCTGGGCACCCCGATTCCGCGCCGGGCGAGCGCGCGGTTCCCGTGAACGAACGCGAAGACAACGCCGTCGCGATGACGACCGTGGCTGTTGACCAAGCCGATTCCGAACCAGAGGCCGACCTCGAAACCGTCGGCCGGAGCAAATCTGATGAGTGACACCCCCCGTAACAAGCTGTCGCTGAAGCGCGAAGCCACCTCCGAACAGTTCAAGCTGGAAGAGCGCCTGCACAAGGTGCTGGCCCAGGCTGGCCTGGGTTCGCGCCGCGCGCTGGAACAGCGCATCGCCGAAGGCCTGGTCAAGGTGAACGGTGAAGTCGCGCAGACCGGCATGTCGGTCAAGAGCGGCGACAAGATCGAGCTGGACGGCCGTGGCTTCGTGGCCACCGCGCTGGCCGAGCCGTCGCGCGTGCTGGTCTACAACAAGCCGGAAGGCGAAGTGACCACCCGCGAAGACCCCGAAGGCCGCCCGACCGTGTTCGAAGCGCTGCCGCCACTGAAGGGCGCGCGCTGGATCGCGATCGGCCGCCTGGACATCAACACCACCGGCTTGCTGCTGGCCACCACCGACGGTGAACTGGCCAACGCCATGATGCACCCGTCGTTCGAGGTCGAGCGCGAATACGTGGTGCGCGTGCGTGCGCCGGAAGGCGAAGAAAAGGTCAGCGACGCGATCGTCGACCGCCTGGCCCGCGGCGTGGCGCTGGAAGACGGCCCGGCCAAGTTCGACGAGATCGAACGCATCGGCGGCACCGATTCGCACGACTGGTTCCGCGTGGTGGTGAAGGAAGGCCGCAACCGCGAAGTGCGCCGCCTGTGGGAATCGCAGGGCTGCCAGGTCAGCCGCCTCAAGCGCACCCGCTACGGCAAGGTGTCGCTGCCGCGCGAACTGGCCCGTGGCCAGACCGTGGAACTGCCCAGCGCCCAGGTGGAAGCCCTGCGCGCGCAGCTGAAGCTGGAAGAAGGCGCGCCGTCGGCGCTGACCCTGCAGCCGGTGATCGGCCAGCGCCGCGCCGCCAAGACCACCGTGCGCGTGCGCGAAGGTGGCCGCGGCAACGCTTACGTCAATGGCCACAGCACGGCCGATGAAGGCCGCGAACTGCGCCGCTTCGACAACGTGCGCGAAGACCGCGGCCGTGGCCGTGGTGGCAAGGGCGGCGGCTTCAAGGGCGGCCTGACCGTCAGCGGTGAAGCGGCGGCCAAGCAGTCGCAGAAGCCGTTCAAGCAGCGCGCGCCGAAGAACGATCGTTCGCTGCCGGAAGGCAACCCGGCCGCGTTCCGCACCTGGTATGTGCCCGATGGCGTGAGCACCGGCCCGAGCGGCCACCGCAACGCCGGCCCCGGCGCGCGTGGCCCGGGTGCCCGTGGTCCGGGCGCAGGCGGCCAGGGCCGTCCGTACGGCAAGCCGAAGGGTGCGGGTGCCGGCGGCGGCCAGGGCCGTGGTGGTTTCGGCGGCGAAGGTCGCGGTAATGCCGGCGGTCAGGGCCGTGGCGGCTTCGGCGGCGAAGGCCGTGGTGGCGCCGGTGGCGGCCAGGGTCGTCCGGCCAGCGCGGGCAACCGCTCGCAGGGCCAGGGCAACAAGCACCCGTACGGCCATCCGGGCAATGCCCCCAGCTTCCCGTCCGACCATGCCACCCCGGGCTTCAACCCGTATGGCAGCCCGAAGCCGGCGCACGGCGCCCGTCCGGGCGGTCGCGGTCCGGGCGGTCCCGGTGGCAACCGTGGCCCGGGCGGCAACCGTGGTCCCGGCGGTCCGGGTGGCAACCGTGGCCCGGGTGGCCCCGGTGGCAATCGTGGTCCGGGCGGCCCGCGCCGCAGCGGCCCGCGCGGCGGCTGATCGCGGTCCTCGCTGAAATGAAAAACCCCGGCTTCGGCCGGGGTTTTTTGTTGGTGGCTGGCTCATGAGGGCGCCTGATCGTTGCGCGGGTCTTCTCTAGGAATTGTTTGAAAACAGGCCATTTGTGCCATAGGTCGCCGCATCTGGTGCGGCCACTGCCTATCGTCAAGCCTCACTCACACGACAAGGCAACACCCATGACCGGCATCACCCCCGACCAGGCCCGCGCCAACGCCGACCTCGCTGGCCGCACCACCGGCGAATTCATCCAGGACATCGATCATTCCATCGACGCCAACTCGCGCAAGGGCGAACGCCGCATCGTAGTATCCCTGCCGCGCGGCCAGGCCCGCGAAGGCCAGGCCGAAGCGGTACTGGCGCATTACCAGGATCGCGGCTACGTGGTCGAACAGCTCAGCGTGACCGGCCACGCCTGGCACCTGCAGATCGGCTGGTAAGGCTCAGCGGCGGCTGATGGTGAACGCCGCACCATCCACGCCCAGGTCCCAGCCCTTGCCGGTGCCGGACAGGGCCAGCGAGATGTCGCCCTTGGTCATCACCTGGGCGTTGCTGGATTTCACCGCACCGGCATGGGCACCGACCGAGGCATAGGTGCCCAGCAGCTCACCCACGCTGCTGGCGCCGGTGAAGCTGCCGCGGCCATCGGTGATCTTCGACTTGCCCACGGTCAGGCCACCGCCCTTGAGCTGGATGCGCACCGGCATGCTGGCGCCGTTGCTGCAGCGGACCGTGCCGGTGCCCGAGGCGGTCTTGTAGATCAGCGACCAGCCGGACAGGTTGTAGCGCAACTGGCAATCCAGGTTGCCGCCGGCCTGCGCGGCCGGGGCCAGGCCGCTGGCGGCAAGGGCCAGCAGCAGGGCAAGGGACTTCTTCATCGGCAGCACTTCCACTTCATTCGGACTGCCGGCGAATCTAGCAGCGCGCGCGTGCACGGTGGATGCAGGCGCGCGCGTGGGTGCGGCAAGCGTTCAGCCGCCGCAGCGTGCGCTCAGGCGCGCTCGTCCAGATGGAAGGCGTCGGCATCGAGCATGGCCGGGAAGCGCGCGCGGTGCGCGGCCAGGGCCTCGGCCGAGATGGTGGTGGTGACCACCTGCTCGCGCTCGCGGATCTCCACCTGCGGCTGGCCCAGGAAATCGATCACCGCACTGTCGCCGGCGTAGTGCAGCTGGTTGCCGTCCACGCCAATGCGGTTGACCGCCGCCACGAAGCAAAGGTTCTCGATGGCGCGCGCGCGCAGCAGGGTCTTCCACGCATAGGCACGTGCCGAGGGCCAGTTGGCCACGAAGATCTGCAGGTCGAAATCCATCTGCCCTGCCCGCTCCACGTTGTAGCGGTTGCGGCAGAACACCGGGAAACGCAGGTCGTAGCAGACCTGCGGATTGATCCGCCAGCCCTTCCATTCCACGCTCAGGCGGTCGCGGCCGGCGGCATAGCGTTCGTGCTCGCCGCCATAACGGAACAGGTGGCGCTTGTCGTAGTACTGCAGCTCACCGTCAGGCGTGGCAAACAGCAGGCGGTTGTACACGCCCTCGCCTTCGCGCAGCTGCACGCTGCCGATCACCGCGGCATCCAGCGCACGTGCCTGCTCGCGCAGCCAGGCCACCGTCGGGCCGTCCATGCCCTCGGCCTGGGCAATGGCATCGTTGGAAAACCCACTGGTGAAGGTCTCCGGCAGGATCACCAGGTCGGTGCGGCCGGCCAGCGGCGCCAGCAGCGCGCCGTAGTAATCGCGGTTGCCCGCCGGGTCATGCCAGCGGGTGTCGCCCTGGACAAGGGAAATGCGCAGGTCCTGCATGGTCGTGTTCCCTCAGAGCAGGCGCAGGCGTTCGATCGCCGCGTCCAGGGTGGCTTCGTTCTTGGCAAAGCACAGGCGCACCAGGCGCTGGCCCACCGGCGCGGTTTCGTAGAACGGCGACAGCGGAATGGCGGTCACGCCCTTTTCAATCGTCAGCCACTTCACGAATTCGTGGTCGGGCAGATCGCTGATGTCCGAATAGTCGACCAGCTGGAAGTAGCCGCCCGGCACCGGCAGCGGCTTCAGGCGCGTGCCGGCCAGCTGCTCGCGGAAGCGATCACGCTTGGCCTGGTAGAACGCCCCCAGTTCCAGGTGGTGTTCCGGCTCGTCGCGGATCATCGCGGCAAACCCATACTGGGCCGGGCCGAAGCTGGTGAAGGTGTTGTACTGGTGCACCTTGCGGAATTCGGCAGTCAGCAGTGGCGGCGCCACCGCGTAGCCGATCTTCCAGCCGGTGCAGTGGTAGGTCTTGCCGAAGCTGGAGATGACGAAGGTGCGCTCGCGCAGTTCCGGGTAACGCAGCGCCGATTCATGGCGGCGGCCGTCGTAGATGATGTGCTCGTACACCTCATCGGAAATCAGGTAGATCTGCGTACCGCGCAGCAGGTCGGCCAGCGCCTGCATGTCGGCTTCGTCCAGCATGGCGCCGGACGGGTTGTGCGGGGTGTTGACCATCAGCATGCGGGTGCGCGGGGTGATTGCCGCGCGCACGCGGTCCCAGTCCACGGCAAAGGTCTGCGGGTCCAGCGGCACGTGCACGGCGGTGGCGCCGGCCAGCTCGATGGCCGGTTCGTAGCAGTCGTAGGCAGGGTCCAGCACGATCACTTCCTCGCCGGCACGCACCACGGCGTGGATGGCGTTGAAGATGGCCTCGGTGGCACCGCTGGTCACGGTGATCTCGGTGTCCGGGTCGATGGTGGCGCCGTACAGGTCCAGCGACTTCTGCGCGATGGCCTGGCGCAGCGGCACCACGCCGGTCATCGGCGGGTACTGGTTCAGGCCGGCCGCCATGGCCTTGCTGGTCTCGTCGATCAGCCGCTGCGGTGCGGAGAAGTCCGGGAAGCCCTGGCCCAGGTTGACCGCGCCGTGTTCGGCGGCGAGCTGGGACATGACCGTGAAGATGGTGGTGCCGACCTTGGGCAGCTTGGTGTTCGGTTGCATCGGCCTGGAATATGGGAGAACAAGGCCCGGAAGTGTACGAAATCCACGCCCTGCCTGCGGAACCGGGCTGTTCTTTGCATATTCCACGCCGCCAGCGGCCCTGTTCCGGCGCTACCGGGGCCGCATTCACCGCTACAATTGCCGCCGCACCCCGGCATGAAGATCCCTGCCCCTTGAACACCCCTGCATTGCTGGCCGCCAGCGGCCTGAGCTTCTCCCGCAATGATGAGCCCGTGTTCGGCCCGCTGGACTTCCATGTGGACGCCGGCGAGGCGCTGCTGGTGCAGGGCGGCAACGGCGCCGGCAAGACCACCCTGCTGCGCGTGCTGGCCGGCCTGGCCCGGCCGGGCGCCGGCCAGGTGCGCATCGACGGCAAGCAGGCCAGCACGGCCGAGCGCGCGCGCTACGTGGCCTACCTGAGCCACCTGCCCGCGCTGAAGCCGGATCTGGACACGCTGGAAAACCTGCACTTTCTGTGCGGCCTGCATGGGCGGCGCGCGCGCCAGATGCCGGGCAATGCGCTGGCTATCGTCGGCCTGGCCGGTTACGAAGACACCCTGGTGCGGCACCTGTCGGCCGGGCAGAAACGGCGGCTGGCACTGGCCCGCATCTGGCTCTCACCCGCTCCGCTGTGGCTGCTGGACGAACCCTACGCCAACCTGGATCTGGACGGCATCAACCTGGTCAACCGGATGATTTCCGCACACCTGCGCAGTGGCGGTGCCGCCCTGGTCACCACCCATGGTGCCTATGCCGCACCGCCGGTACGCACGCGCCTGCTGCAACTACAGCCGGATCTTGCCCAGGGAGAAGCCGCATGATCGCGCCGGGCACCGAACCGGGTCTGTGGCAGACCGCTCGCGCCCTGGTGGCGCGCGACATGCGCCTGCTGTGGCGCCGCCGTGGCGATGCCCTGCAGCCGCTGCTGTTCGCGCTGCTGGTGGTGGTGCTGTTCGCCCTGGCCCAGGGCCGCGATCCGCAGCCGCTGGCCGCTACGGCCGGTGCCGTGCTGTGGCTGGCGGTTCTGCTGGCCGGGCAACTGGCGCTGGACTCGCTGTTCCGTTCCGATGCCGAAGACGGCTCGCTGGAACAATGGCTGCTGGCCCCGGTGCCGTTGGCCTGGCTGGTATTGGTGCGGGTGCTGGTGCACTGGGCCACCACGGCGCTGCCGCTGATCGTGGTCAGCCCGTTGCTGGCGGAAATGCTGCATCTGCCGCATGACCAACTGCCGATGTTGCTGGCATCGTTGCTGCTGGGAACACCCGTGTTGAGCCTGATCGGCGGTGTGGTGGCAGCACTGACCGTCGGCATCCGGCGCTCTGGTATTCTCGTGGCGTTGCTGTCGTTGCCGCTGTATGTGCCGGTGCTGGTGTTCGGTGCAGGCAGTCTGGCGGCAGCCGGCCGTGGGCAGGATCCAGTCGGTGCGCTGCTGATGCTGGGCGCGGGGCTGGTGGTTGCCCTGGTGCTGGCACCGCTGGCCACGGCCGCGGCCATCCGTATTTCTCTGAGTTGAACGAGCTGAGAGCCAATCCATCCCTGCTGGATAGCCGCCACGCATGAATCCGATCGTCCGCTGGTTCCACCAACTCGGTTCACCTCCGACCTTCGATCGTTTCGCCGCGCGCTGGTCCCGCGTGTTCTACGCCGCAGCAGTACCGGTGCTGCTGATCGGCCTGTGGCAGGGGCTGTTCGTGGCGCCGCCGGAACAGAACCAGCACGATGCCTTCCGCATCATCTACATCCACGTGCCCAGTGCCTGGATGAGCCTGTTCGTGTTCGCACTGATGGCGGCCTATTCCGCCATCGCACTGATCTGGCGGATCAAGATCTGCGAAATCCTGGCCATGGCCTGTGCGCCGATGGGCGCCGGCTTCACACTGATCACCCTGCTGACCGGCAGCATCTGGGGAAAAGGCACCTGGGGCACCTGGTGGGACTGGGACCCGCGCATGACCAGTGAGCTGATCCTGCTGTTCCTGTACCTGGGCGTGATCGGGCTGTACCACGCCATCGAGGACCGCCGCAGCGCCGCGCGAGCCGCCGGGCTGCTGGCGATCATCGGCGTGGGCCTGCTGCCGGTCATCCGCTATTCGGTGGACTGGTGGGGGGCGCTGCACCAGCGCCAGTCGATCAATGTGTTCGGTGAAAACGCGGTACGCCCGGAACTGATTGCGCCGCTGTGGTGGATGGTGGTGGCGACCAAGATGTGGTTCGTCGGCTCGCTGCTGGCCAAGGCGCGCGCCGACAACATCGCCCGCGAGGCCGGCAAGGCCTGGATCGGCGAACGCTTCGGCACGCAACCGGCAGCCCCCCACACGGAGCCACGGCCATGACCCACCTGCCCTATCTGATCGCGGCGTTCTCGGTGTTCCTGCTGGTGCTGGGCTGCGATGCGCTGGGTTCCTGGCTGCGCCTGCGCCACGCCCGGCAACAGGCGCAGCGCCGCCAGCAGCGGTTGCAGGCGCGCAGCAACGGCCCGGCAGCGGCGCCGCTGGCCACCGAGCTCAGCCGATGACGCCGGTGCAGCGACGCCGCATGGTCTGGGTAATGCTGCTGCTGTTGGCATCCGGGCTGGCGACCACCCTGGTGGCCTTCGCCCTGCAGCGCAATATCGCCTATCTCTACACCCCGTCTGAAGTGCTGCGCGGGGATGTCGACGCGCAGTCGCGCTTCCGCCTGGGCGGCATGGTGGTGAAGGGCTCCTTCGATCGCCCCAGTGGTTCGCTGCAGGCACATTTCGTGGTGACCGATGGCGATGCCACGCTGCCGGTCAGCACCGATCGCATCCTGCCGGACATGTTCCGCGAGGGCACCGCCGTGGTCGCCAGCGGCCGCCTGCAGGACGGGGTGTTCGTGGCCGACGAAGTGCTGGCCAAGCACGATGAGAATTACGTGCCCAAGGAAGTGGCCGACAAGATGGGCGATGCCCATCGCAAGCACGACGTGCCGGTAACGGCGCCCGAGGTGCGCTGAGTGCTGCCGGAGCTGGGTCAGATCCTGCTGTTGTGTGCGTTGCTGGCAGCGCTGCTGCAGGCCGGCCTGCCGCTGGCCGGCGCGCAGCGCGGCAACAGCGCCTGGATGGCCACCGCACGCCCGGCCGCCTTCGCCCAGCTGCTGCTGGTGGCCGCTGCCTTCGCGGTGCTGACGGCGGCCTTCGTGCAGCAGGATTTCTCGGTGCGCTACGTGGCCGAGAATTCCAATTCGCTGCTGCCGCTGATCTACCGCTATTCGGCGGTGTGGGGCGCGCACGAGGGTTCGCTGCTGATGTGGGCACTGGTGCTGGCGCTGTGGACCGGTGCGGTGGCGCTGTTCTCGCGGCAGCTGCCGACGCCGGTGCAGGCCCGCGTGCTGGCGGTGATGGGCGTGGTCAGCGTCGGCTTCCTGGCCTTCCTGATCTTCACCTCCAACCCGTTCCTGCGCCTGAACCCGGCGCCGCTGGAAGGCCGCGACCTGAATCCGCTGCTGCAGGACCCGGGCCTGATCATCCACCCGCCGATGCTGTACCTGGGCTACGTCGGGTTTTCGGTGCCCTTCGCCTTCGCCGTGGCCGCACTGCTGGAAGGCCGCGTGGATGCACGCTGGCAGCGCTGGGCGCGGCCGTGGACCAACGTGGCCTGGGGCTTTTTGACCCTGGGCATCGCGCTGGGCAGCTGGTGGGCGTACTACGAGCTGGGCTGGGGCGGCTGGTGGTTCTGGGACCCGGTGGAGAACGCCAGTTTCATGCCGTGGCTGGTCGGCGCCGCACTGATCCATTCGCAGGCCGTCACTGAAAAGCGCGGCACCTTCGGCAGCTGGACCCTGCTGCTGGCCATCGCCGCCTTCGCGCTGTCCCTGCTGGGCACCTTCCTGGTGCGCTCGGGCGTGCTGACCAGCGTGCATTCGTTCGCCGCCGACCCGTCGCGTGGCCTGTTCATCCTGATCTTCCTGTCGCTGCTGGTCGGTGGCAGCCTGCTGCTGTACGCGCTGCGCGCCGGCCGTCTGGGCATGGACAGCGATGATCCACGCCGTGGCTTCACCGCCACCTCGCGCGAGACCCTGCTGCTGGGCAACAACCTGTTGCTGGCCACGGCCTGCGCAATGGTGCTGCTGGGCACCCTGTACCCGCTGCTGGCCGATGCCTTGTCGCTGGGCAAGATTTCGGTCGGCCCACCGTACTTCGGCAGCCTGTTCCTGCTGCTGATGGCGCCGCTGGTGCTGCTGTTGCCGTTCGGGCCGCTGGTGAAGTGGCAACGCGACCAGCCCTCGCGCGCCCTGGCCCTGCTGGCGCCGTGGATGGGGCTGGCCATCGTGCTGGGTGCGCTGGCGTGGTGGCAGGCACCGCAGAATGGCTGGAAGGCAGGACTGGGCGTCGCGGCCGCGGCCTGGGTCGGCCTGGGCACCGCCCGCTTCGTCTGGCAGCGTCTGCGCGGCAATGGCCGCTTCACCGCCGAAATGCTCGGCATGATCGTGGCCCATGGCGGCATGGCAGTGTTCCTGGCCGGGGCGCTGCTGGTGGAAGCACTGAACGTGCAGCGCGAAGTGGCGCTGGCGCCGGGGCAGCAGCTGGTTGTCGGCCGCTACGAAGTCCGCTTCGAAGGCGTGGACCACCGCGAAGGCCCCAATTTCGTGGCCGACCGTGGCCACCTGCGGGTGTTCCGCAACGGCCGCGAGCAGGCCCTGCTGCACCCGGAAAAACGCCAGTACGCCAGCGGCGGCCAGGTGATGACCGAGGCCGGCATCGATGCACGCCTGAACGGTGATGTCTACGTGGCATTGGGCGAGCCGCTGGGCAACAATGCGTGGGCGGTACGGGTGCACATCAAACCGTTCGTGCGCTGGATCTGGCTGGGCGCACTGCTGATGGCACTGGGCGGATTCATCACCGCCGCCGACCGCCGTTTCCGTCGTCCGTAGGAGTTTTCATGTCATCGTCCCCTGCTCCGCGTTCATCGCGCCCGCTGCCCCCCATCGCCATCGTCATCGGCGTGCTGTTCTTCTTCGGCCTTCTGGGGTTGATGGTGTACGGGGTGATGAAGTCGGGGGATCCGCAGCGCGACGTGCTGCCTTCCGCGCTGATCGACAAGCCGGCCCCCGCCTTCGCGCTGCCGGTGCTGCACGACCCCGGCATGACCGTGCGCAGCGAAGAGCTGCGCGGTGCGCCCTACCTGCTGAACGTGTGGGGCAGCTGGTGCGCGGCCTGCCGCGAGGAACACCCGGTGCTGACCCGCTTCGCCGAAAGCAAGCGCGTGCGCGTGATCGGCTACAACTGGAAGGACGAGCCCACCGATGCGCTGCACTGGCTGGAGACGCTGGGCAACCCGTTCATGGTGGTGCTCAGTGACATGGAAGGCCGTACCGCGATCGACTGGGGCGTTACCGCTGCGCCGGAAACCTTCCTGGTCGATGGCAGTGGCATCGTGCGCTGGAAGTACAGCGGCGCGATGACCCAGCAGGTGGTGGACGAAAAGCTGATTCCCGCGCTGCAGAAGATCGAAAAGGCCCAGGGCCATGCCGATACCGGCCTGCACGGCAATCCGTAACGCGCTGCTGGCGCTGCTGCTGTGCGCGGCGCTGCCCGCACTGGCCCAGCAGCCGCTGCACGACCCACGGCCGCTCGCGTTCCGCAGCGCGGCCGAAGAAGCCCGCTTCCACGACCTGGCCGCGCAGCTGCGCTGCGTCCAGTGCCAGAACCAGTCGCTGGCCGATTCCAACGCACAGATCGCCCAGGACCTGCGCCGTGAAGTGCTGCAGTTGATGCAGCAGGGCCACGACGATGCACAGATCAAACAGTTCCTGGTCGCCCGCTACGGCGAATTCGTGCTGTACCAGCCGCCGCTGCAGCCGGGTACCTGGCTGCTGTGGGGCGGGCCGTTGCTGATCCTTGGCGGTGGTGCCCTGCTGGTGCTGGGCATCGTGCGCCGGCGCGGCCGCACGCTGGCACCGGCAGCGGCCGACCGCAACGCCGATGAAGGAGATGGCTGGTGAGCTACACACTGCCCGTGCTGGCCGGCCTGGTGGCCGCGGTGATGGCCGCACTGGTGCTGTGGCCGCTGCGCCGGCAGGGACGCCGCGGTTACGTACTGGGCGTGTTCGCGCTGGGCGTGGCCGGTGCCTGCCTGTACCTGCTGGTGGGCGACCCGCGCGCCGCACAGGTGCAGCCGGCACCGTCGGTGGCCACCCTGCGCGAGGGTGTAACGGCGCTGCAGCAGGCCCTGCAGCGCGATCCGCAGCGTGCCGATGGCTGGGCACTGCTGGGCCGTTCACAGACCGAACTGGGCGATGCACAGGCGGCGGCCGATGCCTTTGCACGTGCCGCAGCATTGGCACCAGACGATGCAGGCGTACTGGTGGAAGCGGCGCAGGCGCGCGCGCAGGCCGATGCCGGCAAGCAGTTCGATGACACCGCCATGGCGTGGTTGCAGCAGGCGCGGCGGGTGGCGCCGCAGGCCGAGCGGGCCAGCTGGCTGCTGGGCATTGCCCTGCGCCAGCGCGGCCGCAATGCCGAAGCGGCCGAAATCTGGAGCAGCCTGCTGCCGCAGTTGGAACCGGGCGCCGCGCAAGCCCTGCAGGCGCAGATTGCGATTGCCCGCGAAGCCGCGGGACAGTCAGTCGATCCTTCCACCACGGCGGCAGCGGCGTTGCTGCAGGTGCAGGTGCAACTGCCCGACACGGTGAAGCACGGCGACTGGCCGGCCAGTGCGCAGGTGTTCGTGCTGGCCCGCGCCGTGGGCGGCCCGCCGATGCCGGTGGCGGCGCGCAAGCTGCCGTTGACCGCCTTCCCGGCCACGGTCGGGTTAGGCGACGCTGACAGCCCGATGCCGACCGCACCGTTGTCGGCGCACCGCGAGGTGGAGGTGCTGGCGCGCATTTCGCGCAGCGGCAGCGCCAACCGCGGTGAAGGCGACCTGCAGAGCGAGGCGGTGCGGGTAATGCTGCCGCATGACGGCGTGGTGGAACTGCGGTTCCCGTGATCCACGCACCGCTGCGCTCGCCGGGCCGCATGACCGGTAGCGCCGGGCCACGCCCGGCGGCTTTGCGCGCATGCCGTCCATGGAAACCAGCGTGCCGCCAGCTCCACGGGCCGCCCCGCTAGAATGGCGCCATGACTGAATTCATTCCGCCCGGCACCCGCTTCCATGCCCTGCCCTCCCCGTTCCCGTTCAAGCGCGGTGGCGCCCTGCACGGCGCGCGCGTGGCCTACGAGACTTGGGGCACGCTGGCCGCCGACGGCCGCAACGCGATCCTGATCGTTACCGGTCTATCGCCCGATGCGCACGCCGCCGCCAACGCGGCCAACCCCGCGCCCGGCTGGTGGGAAGCCATGGTCGGCGCAGGCAAGCCGATCGACACCGACCGCTGGTTCGTGGTCTGCGTGAACTCGCTGGGCAGCTGCAAGGGCTCCACCGGCCCGGCCTCGTTGAGCCCGGCCACTGGCGAGCCCTATCGCCTCGACTTCCCGGAACTGTCGGTGGAAGACGGTGCGCGCGCAGCCATCGAGGTCGTGCATGCGCTGGGCATCGAACAGCTGGCCTGCATGATCGGCAATTCGATGGGCGGCATGACCGCGCTGGCGGTGCTGATGCTGCAGCCGGGCATCGCCCGCAGCCACATCAACATTTCCGGCAGCGCGCAGGCGTTGCCGTTCTCCATCGCCATCCGTTCACTGCAGCGCGAAGCGATCCGCCTCGACCCCA
Source organism: Stenotrophomonas sp. S49 (assembly GCF_016624905.1). Lineage (NCBI taxonomy): Bacteria > Pseudomonadati > Pseudomonadota > Gammaproteobacteria > Lysobacterales > Lysobacteraceae > Stenotrophomonas > Stenotrophomonas sp. S49. Next base: position 68,663 of record NZ_JACVUD010000010.1, read on the forward strand.
AGTGGGACGGCGGGCGCTACACCGAGATCGATTATCCGGAATCGGGCATGCGCATGGCACGCAAGCTGGGCGTGATCACCTACCGTTCCGCGCTGGAATGGGATGGGCGCTTCGGTCGCGTGCGGCTGGATTCGGACCAGACCGATGATGATCCGTTCGGCCTCGAATTCCAGGTGGAAAGCTATCTGGAAGGCCATGCACGGCGCTTCGTGCGCTTCTTCGATCCCAACTGCTATCTGTATCTGAGCCGTTCGATGGACTGGTTCGACCTGGCCGAGTATGCCGACGGTGACGTGCTGGCCGGGCTGGCGAAGATCCGTGTCGAAAAGGCGCTGGCCATCGGCGCCAACACCGACATCCTGTTCCCGGTGCAGCAGCAGCAACAGGTGGCCGACGGCCTGCGTGCCGGCGGTGCCGATGCGCAGTTCATCGGCCTGGACTCACCGCAGGGCCACGACGCATTCCTCGTCGATTTCGATCGCTTCGGCCCGGCCGTGCGCGGTTTCCTCGACGGACTGTAAGTGGCCTGGCGGCGGAACCTCGCGCTGGCCGCGTTCGGCGCGCTCATCGCGTTGACGGTCAGTGGCGTGCTGCCGCTGTGGCTGGGCGGCTGGTGCGTGCTGGCCAGCGTGGTGTCGTTCGGGCTGTACGGGCATGACAAGCGGGCGGCACAGCGCAAGCAGTGGCGCATTCCCGAACGCACGTTGCAGCTTCTGGCCTTCGCCGGTGGCTGGCCCGGTGCGCTGCTGGGCCAGGCGCTGTTCCGGCACAAGCACCGCAAGGCGGAATTCCAGTGGGTGTTCTGGCTGTGCGTGCTGGCCAACGTGGCCTCGATCGCAGTGATGCTGCGCGAGTTTTCGCGGTAGCCATTCGAACGACGCGGCACGACGCCAGTAGATCCACGCCATGCGTGGATGTGCCGGTCGGCACGCCATCACGCAAACGGCCGCCGGGCATGGCCCGGCGCTACCACCGCGATTACGTTTCCCGCTCCAGCACACCGTCACGCAATCGGTACTGCGCATCCACCACGCCGTCCGGCAGGTCGTCGTGGGTGATCATCAGCAGGCTGCGGCCGTCCAGCAGCGCCGGCAGGTCGCGCAGCAACGCGTGCGCGGTATCCACGTCCAGCCCTTCGGTAGGTTCGTCCAGCACCAGGATGGGCGCATTGCGCAGCATCGCCCGCGCCAGCGCAAGGCGACGTGCCTGCCCGGCCGACATCGTCGCGCCGTTCTCGCCCACCCAGGCGTCCAGACCGCCGTTGCGCTCGGCCCATTCGCCCAGCCGCACCCGGCGCAGCACGGCCCACAGCGTGGCATCGCTGGCTTCCGGGTCGCCCAGGCGCAGGTTGTCGGCCACGCTGCCGGCGAAGACCGGTGCGTTCTGCGGCAGCCAGGCCAGTTGCCGATGCCAATCGGCCTGGGCGAACGTGCGCAGGTCCTGGCCGCCATAGCTCAAACGCCCCTGCTGCGGGTCCCACAAGCGCAGCAGCAGGCTGGACAGGGTGGTCTTGCCGCACCCGCTGTCACCACGGATCGCGATGCGTTCGCCCGGCGCCAGATGCAGCTGCAGCCCGCACAGCACCGGGCGCGCCGCGCCCGGCCACTGGAAATGCACGTCTTCCCACTGCACCGCCGATGCCTGCGGCACCGGCTGCGGCGCTTGCGGCTCGTCCACGGCGGCGGGTTGTTCGACGATGGACTGCAGGCGATCGGCCGCAATACGGCCAGACTGCAGCGATTGCCAGGCCAGGCCCATGCCGGCCCACAGCTCGATCAGCGCCACGGTCAGGAACACCAGGCCGGCGGCCATTTCCGCGGCAATACGCTGCTGTTCGGCCGCGTGCAGGGCCAGCGCCAACATGCCGACCAGGCCCAGCCCAGCCACCGCGCCGTGCAGGGTGGACGCTGCAATCAGGCGCCAGCGCCGGCGCCGATCGCGCGCCGCCAGTTGTTTGGCTGCAACGCGCACCTTCAACTGCCACGCGGTACCCGCATGCAGGGCCGCAAGGTCACCCGCACCTTCCAGCCCTTCGAACGCGGCGGTGCGCAGCGCGGCGCGATGCGCAGCACGGTCGGCTTCTTCGGCATCGCGCCCGCGCACGCCCAGCCACGGCACGCCGAAGCCGATCAGCAGCGCCAGCACGCCCAGCAGCACGGCCGCCGCGGGCAGGATCAGCGCTGCCGATGCAATGGCCACCAGTGACAGCGCAGCGAGCGCGAGCAGCGGCCCGAGCGCGCGCACCAGCAGTCCATCAACCTCGCCAATGTCACCCAGCAGGCGTGCCAGCAGTTCACCGGTACGGGTGGCCCCCAGCCGCGCCGGTGCCAGCGGCAGCGCGCGGCGGAAGAACCACACGCGCAGGTCGCGGGCAATGCGCAGGGTGGCATCGTGGCCCACCAGCTTTTCGAAATAGCGCGAGACGATGCGCGCCATGGTCAGCCCGCGGATGCCGGCCGACGGCGAGAAGAAATTGAAGCCCTGCGCCAGCCCTGCGGCACCGGCCAGCGCCGCGGCGGTCAGGAAGCCACCGGACAGCCCCAGCAGCGCGGTGCCGGCCAGCATCGTGATCCACAGCAGCAGCACGGTCAGCAGCAGGCGTGGACGGTGGCGGATGAATACCGCGCGTAGCGAATCGGGCGAGCGGCTCATGCGCGCACCGCCTGCGCCGGGTCGACCAGGCGGCCTTCGGGCAACAACAGGCAGCGATCGGCCCAGGCGATCACCGCCGGGCTGTGGGTGGCCACCACCACGGTGCGGCCGCGCGCATAGGCGGCCAGGCTGCGCAGCAGTGCGGCCTCGGTGTCGGCATCCAGGAATGCAGTGGGCTCGTCCAGCAGCAGCACCTGCGGATCGCGCAGCAGCAACCGCGCCAGGCCGATGCGCCGTGCTTCGCCACCGGACAAGCCGAAGCCGCGCTCACCGATCATCGTATCCAGGCCCTGCGGCAGGCGCTGGGCGAACTGCAGCACCTGTGCCGCCTCGGCCACCGCGCGCAGGCGCGCATCACTGGCACCGGGATCGGCCAGGCGCAGGTTATCGGCAATCGAGCCATGGAACAGGTACGGGCGTTGGCTGGCGTAGGCGACCTGCACGCCGGGCCGCACCTGCACGCGGCCTTCTCGCGGCGGCAGCCATCCCGCCAGCGCTTCCAGCAGGGTGCTCTTGCCCGAACCGCTGGGTCCGACCAGGGCCAGGCGCTGGCCGGGTTCCAGGCGTACATCCAGCCCACTCAGCACATCCTGCGGTGCGCCCAGCGGGCGCAGTACCAGACCCTGCGCCTGCAGCGGCGGCAACGCGGCCTCGGCCGGTTCGGGCGCGCGCGTGGCCATGCCTTCCTCCGGCAACGCCGTTTCTTCCGGCAATGCGTGCAGCAGGCGTTCCACTTCGGCGGCAGCGGCCAGCGCATTGGCCCGGTCGTGATAGTGGGCTGCCAGCCGCCGCAGCGGCGCGTAGAACTCCGGCGCCAGCAGCAGGCAGAACAGACCCGCACCCAGGGTGGGCACGCTGGCATGCAGTGACATCAGGCCCAGGTAGCTCAGCCCCAGGTAGAGCGCCACCATCGCCACGCTGACCGAGGCGAAAAATTCCAGCACGGTGGACGACAGGAAGGCGATGCGCAGCACCTTCATCGTGCGCACCCGCACCCCTTCGGCCGCCGCTTCCACACCGGCCAGTTCGGCATCGCCACGGCCATACAGGCGCAGCAGGCCCAGGCCCTTGATGCGATCGGCGAAGTGCCCGCTCATGCGCGCCAGTTCACCCAGTTGCGCGCGCCCGGCGGCTTCGGCACCCCAGCCGACCAGCATCATGAAGAACGGCACCAGCGGCGCGGTGAACAGCAGGATCAGCGCCACCACCCAGTCCACCCAGGCCACGGCCGCCAGGATCAGCAGCGGCACCACCACCACTTCGGTGCGTACCGGCAGGAACCCACTGTAATAGTTCTCAATCGCATCGCCGTGATGCAGCATCAGTTCGCCCAGCTCGCCGGTACGACGCTGCCGCAGCCACAGCGGGCCCTGCCCCAGCAGGCGTGCGAACACGCGCTCGCGCAGGGCCAGGCGCGCGGCGTCGGCCACGTCGCCTGCGGCGGCCTGGCTGGCGCCGGCCAGTGTGGTGCGCAGCAGCAGGATGACCACCAGCCCGGCCAGCACCGGCAGCGCCGACGCCAGCGGCGCACGCTGCACCAGCACGTGCTGCACCAGCCAGGCGATGGCCGCGGCCTGGCCGATGAGCAACGCGCCGGACAGGCCCAGGCACAGCCCCGCCAGGCGCTGGCGGCCCCGCGCCGCGCGTGCCAGATCGGCCAGCCAGGCCGTACGGGTACGCCGCTGCAGGGCCGATTCGGCGTGCGGGTCGGTGGCAACAGCGGAAGATTCGGCAGCGCTCAAGGGGGTCACAGGCAACAGGGCATGGCCGGCATTGTAGGCACACACAGGCGCCCTCCCCTGCGGCCAGCGGTCGCAGTCTTCATCCGGTTTGGCATACGATCCCTGTGCAGAGCCATTCATACATTGATCTGGATCAAGGCTGTTTGAAGTAGTCGGTCACATCATCCACCCCGTAGACCACCCTTCCCGCCACCTGCAACGGCACTATCCAACGAGGTAGCCAGGCCATGATTGATCAGACAGTCGTAGAACTGTCGCGGCTGCAATTCGCTTTGACCGCGATGTACCACTTCCTATTCGTACCGCTCACCCTTGGCCTGTCCTTCATGGTGGCCATCATGGAAAGCGTGTACGTGATGACCCGCAAGCAGGTCTGGCGCCAGATGACCCTGTTCTGGGGCGCCCTGTTCGGCATCAACTTCGCCATCGGCGTGGCCACCGGCCTGGTGATGGAATTCCAGTTCGGCATGAACTGGTCGTACTACAGCCACTACGTGGGCGATATCTTCGGTGCGCCGCTGGCCATCGAAGGCCTGATGGCCTTCTTCCTGGAAGCCACCTTCATCGGCCTGTTCTTCTTCGGCTGGAAGCGGCTGAGCCCGGTCAAGCACCTGACGGTGACCTGGCTGATGGCGCTGGGCACCAATCTGTCGGCGGTGTGGATCCTGATCGCCAACGGCTGGATGCAGAACCCGACCGGCGCGGTGTTCAACCCGGAAACGATGCGCATGGAAGTGGTGGATTTCGCCGCCGTGCTGCTGAACCCGGTGGCCCAGGCCAAGTTCGTGCACACCGTCAGCGCCGGCTACGTGACCGGTGCGATCTTCGTGATGTCGATCAGCGCTTTGTACCTGCTGCGCAACAAGCACCGCGACATGGCCCGCCGCTCGTTCGCGGTGGCCGCTGCGTTCGGCCTGCTGTCGTCGCTGTCGGTGGTGGTGCTGGGTGACGAAAGTGGTTACGCCGCCAGCGAACACCAGAAGATGAAGCTGGCCGCCATTGAAGCGATGTGGGAAACCGAGCGTGCGCCGGCCGACTTTACCGCCTTCGGCATTCCCAACCAGACCACCCAGCAGAACGACTACGCGATCAAGATTCCGTACCTGATGGGCCTGATCGCCACCCGTTCCACCAACCAGCCGATCCCGGGCATCCTGGAACTGGTGGAGCGTGCCGAACACCGCATCCGCGGCGGCCAGCTGGCCTACGGTGCGCTGGAACGCATCCGCGCCAACAAGGACGATGTGGAAGCGCGCGAGATGTTCGACCGCCACTGGCAGGACCTGGGCCACGGCCTGCTGCTGAAGCGTTACCGCGAGGACATCCTCAACGCCACGCCGGAGGAAATCTCCAAGGCCGCGCTGGATACCGTGCCGCGCGTGGCGCCGTTGTTCTGGACCTTCCGCGTGATGGCTGGCCTGGGCTTCTACCTGATCGCCTTCTTCGCCCTGGCGTTCTACTTCTCCTGCCGCAACAACTTCCAGGACAAGCGCTGGTTCCTGAAGCTGGCGGTGTGGTCGCTGCCGGTGCCGTGGATTGCGATCGAGTGCGGTTGGTTCGTGGCCGAATACGGTCGCCAGCCGTGGGCGGTGGATGGCGTGCTGCCCACCTTCTATGCCGCGTCGGGCCTGGCCCTGCATGAAATCCTGACCACGCTGGCCATCTTCACCGCGCTGTACACGGTGCTGCTGGTGATCGAGGTGAAGCTGATGCTGAAGGCGATCCGCAAGGGTCCGGACGAGATCCTGCCGACGCTGCAGGCCGACATCCGCCCCGCATCCCCCAATGCCGCAATGCCGGCCCCCGGCCAGGTCTGAGGCAGGAGAACGCACATGGAATTTCTTGGATTGGATTACACCACGCTGCGCGTGATCTGGTGGCTGCTGCTGGGCATCCTGCTGATCGGCTGGGCGGTGATGGATGGCTTCGACCTGGGCGTGGGCACCCTGCTGCCCTTCGTGGCCAAGACCGATGAAGAGCGCCGGCTGGTGATCAACACCGTCGGCCCGGTGTGGGAAGGCAACCAGGTGTGGCTGGTGCTGGGTGGCGGCGCGATCTTCGCCGCGTGGCCGCCGCTGTATGCGGTCAGCTTCTCCGGCTTCTACCTGGCGGTGTTTGCCATGCTGTTCGGGCTGATCCTGCGCCCGGTCGGCTTCAAGTACCGCAGCAAGCTGCCCAGCAAGCGCTGGCGCGACAACTGGGACCGGGTGCTGTTCGTCGGTGGCCTGCTGCCGGGCCTGATTGCCGGTGTGGCGGTGGGCAACGTGCTGCTGGGCGTGCCGTTCCACTTCGATGACAGCATGCGCATCTTCTACACCGGCTCGTTCTTCGGCCTGCTGACCCCGTTCGCCCTGGTGGCAGGCCTGGTGAGCGTGGCGATGCTGGTATCGCACGGCGCGGCCATGCTGGTGATCAAGACCGATGGCCCGGTGGCCGATCGTGCCGCGCGCTACGGCAGCGTGGCGGCGATCATCAGCTTCGTGCTGTTCGCCGCAGCCGGTGCCTGGGTGGCCTTCGGCCTGCCCGGCTACCAGATCACCTCGCAGGTGGTGACCGACGGCCCGACCAACCCACTGCTGAAGACCGCGGCCATCGGCACAGCCGCCGGTGGCTGGCTGCGCAACTACAGCAGCATGCCGCTCACGATCGTGTTCCCGGTGCTGGGCCTTCTGGGGGCACTGGCCAGCGCGGCGTTGCTGCGGGCCCGTCGCGGCGGCCTGGCGTTCATCGCCTCGGGCGCGTCGATTGCAGGCATCATCCTCACCGTTGGCTTTGCCATCTTCCCGTTCCTGCTGCCGTCTTCCAGCCAGCCCGGTTCCAGCCTGACCGTCTGGGACAGCTCGTCCAGCCACCTGACGCTGGGCATCATGCTGGTGGCCACGGCGATCTTCCTGCCGATCATCCTGGCCTACACCACCTGGGTGTACCGCGTGCTGAAGGGCAAGACGACCACCGAAGAGATGGACCAGAACCCGAACGCGTATTGATTTGAAGGTGTGCCGACCCACGGTCGGCACCTTCACCGAACGAAGGAGAAACGAACATGTGGTATTTCGCCTGGATTCTCGGCACCGGCCTGGCCTCCACCGTGGCCATCCTCAACGGCATGTGGTTCGAATCGCGCGAGCAGAACCGGTTCGAACAGGAAAACCGTCGCTGAGTTGTAAAAAAACCTTGCCGCCTTGGCCTTCACACGGTATCTTAGGCGGCTCCTTCGGGGTGTAGCTCAGTCTGGTAGAGCGCTACGTTCGGGACGTAGAGGTCGCAGGTTCGAATCCTGTCTCCCCGACCACTTTTGTGGTCGCATTGAAGCCTGGTGAAGTTGTCCAGGCTTTTTTGTTCCCTGAAGTGACACTGCCCTGGCAGTGTGAAGGAAACGGCTTTCACCCCTTGCCGCCACCGGGGTGAACAGCTAGAATAGGCGGCTCCCTTCGGGGTGTAGCTCAGTCTGGTAGAGCGCTACGTTCGGGACGTAGAGG
>NZ_JACVUD010000110.1:0-13560 GCF_016624905.1 Stenotrophomonas sp. S49
CACCCAAGGTGCCAGATCGGCAAGAGATAAGATCCACGCCATGCGTGGATGGCTGGCCCCGATCACTCCACCAACGCGTCGTACCCCTTGCCGACGAACTGCAGCAGGCAGAAGCCATGCCCGAACGGGTCGGCCAGCACGGCCAGCCGGCCCCATGCGCGCTCGCTGACCGGGCGTTCGATCAGCGCACCGGCGGCGACCGCGCGTGACAGCGCGGCGTTGATATCGTCCACCACCCAGTCCAGGTGGATGGGCGTCCAGTGGCGCTCGTAGTCGCGCACATCGCCATCGTCGGCGGCGGCGCTGCCGTCGGCGTTCTGCAGCAGGTACAGCTGCGTGGGCCCGCCCAGCAGTTCGGTGGCGCCCGCGCCAAGCCGACGGCCGATGCGCAGACCGAACGCCTGGGTGTAGAACGCCTCGGCCGCGGCCAGGTCGGGTACATCCAGGTTGACGATGAAGGAGGGGGCGGGGGAGTCCATGGCGGGGCAACGTACGGCGGGGCAGTGCAGTCTAGGGCCGTGGCGTGACGGTGCCGGTTCATCTTGCTGGCCGCGCGCGCAGGGTTCAGGCAAGGTAGTCGGCTGGGTTCCAACAAGGATACGTATGAACACGCTCGCCGACGTCGAACAGGCCACGGGCCAGGTCTTTCCGCCGCTGTATCACCAGTTGTCTGCCGCTGCGCAACTGCAGTGGGGCGCGCTGGGTTGGGAGGGTTTCCAGCAGCAATCCGCACAGCTGCGCGCGCAGCCGCCGCTGCTGCTGTTTGCCGATGAGTTCGAGCCGATCGGCCGCGACGAACTGCAGGAAGCGTGGGAAGACCTGACCGCCGAGGACCACTACAACCCGCTGCGCGAGGACCTGCAGCTGCTGCCGTTCGCGCGCAGCGGCGCGGGCGACGTGTACTGCTTCTGGACCAATGCGCCGGGCTTCAGCGAGCCGCCGGTGGTGCTGGTGTGGCACGACGATGATCGCGCCGACATCCTGGCCGTCAACCTGCAGGATTTCGTGTTCCGCAAAATGGTGGAGGCGGTGGTGGAACTGGAGACGCAGTACTCGATGCTGGGCAAGGACACGCTGGCCGACGATCTGCAGGCGTGGCTGGGCACGCACCGCGCGTGGCTGCGGGCCGACCAGGTGGCAGCGCTGGAACGCCTGTACGCGCGTACCGACGAGATCGTAGCAGGGCGCATCAGCGAGGACGAGGGACAGGCGCTGCTGAAGCGGGTGATCGGCTTCGCGCGGCTGGATGAATCGTTCGCGTACGTGCGCGAAGGGGCGTGAGTGATGGGGTCGGATCCGCGCGTAGCGCGGCTCTGACCCCGTCTTCGCCGAACCAGGGTAAGAGCCCTTTCCGTTGGAAAGGGGTCTGACCCCATGCCCGATCAGCTGGCGACCGGGTAATCCAGATAGCCCTCGCGGCCACCGCCGTAGTAAGTAGCGCGATCCGGCGTGGTCAGCGCCACGTCGGCCTGCAGGCGCTCCACCAGATCGGGGTTGGCGATGAACGGCTGGCCGAACGCGGCGATATCGATGGTGCCTTCGTCCACCAGGCGCAGGGCACGCTCGCGGGTCATCCCGCCGGCCAGGATGACGGTACCGCCGTAGGCCTGCTTGAAGGCCTTCAGGAACGCCTCGCCGATGGCCGGCGCGCCGTGCAGGTAGTTGTCGTTCAGATGCACATAGGCCAGCCCACGCTTGCCCAGTTCTTCGGCCAGGTACAGATAGCTGGCCTCGTTTTCTGCATAGGCCGGCATGTCGAAGACCTGGCTGTTCGGTGCCAGGCGTACGCCCACGCGCTGCGCGCCGATGCGTGCGGTCATGGCATCCACGGTGTCCAGGATCAGCCGCGCGCGGTTGGCCAGCGAACCGCCGTAGTCATCCTGGCGATCATTGGTGAGCGGGTTGAGGAACTGTTCGAACAGATAGCCGTTGGCAGCATGCAGTTCGATGCCATCGAAACCGGCGGCGATGGCATTCTCGGCGCCGCGCACGAAGTCGTTGACGATGCCCGGCACTTCATCGGTGCGCAGGGCGCGCGGCGGGGTCGGGTCGGCCGGGCCGCGGCTGCCGTCGTCGCGATACACGAAGGCGAAGCTGCGGGGATCGTGGGCCACCGCGCGCGTGCTGGCGCTGACCGGCTGGCCACCGTCAGGCTGCAGCGAGCGGTGCGACATGCGGCCCACGTGCCAGAGCTGGGCGAAGATGGCGCCCTGTGCGGCATGCACGGCATCAGTGACCTGGCGCCAGCCGGCCACCTGTTCCTGCGACCAGATGCCCGGCACGTCGATGTAACCCTGGCCCTGCGGCGACACCGGGGTGCCCTCGCTGATGATCAGGCCGGCACTGGCGCGCTGGCGGTAGTACTGCGCGGTCAGTTCGTTGGCCACGTAGTCGGGATTGCGCGCACGGGTCATCGGCGCCATGGCGATACGGTTGCGCAGCGGTGTGCCGGCCAGATCGAACGGTTGGAAGAGCGGGGCGGTCATGTGCAGGTCTCTTGGGGGAAGGAGCGCCGGCGGCGCGATGCCTACAGGATGGCGTTGACATCTGGCCCCATAAATAGGTTCCATTTCCCATCGAGCGGGACTATTGGTCCCCAATAGGGCCCCCGGCATGCTACCCGTCGAATCCTTGAATGGTCTGGTCACCTTCGTGACCACTGCACGCGCGACCACCTTCACCGAGGCGGCCGAGGCGCTGGGCATTTCCCGCTCGGCGGTGGGCAAGGCCATCGCCCGGCTGGAAGTGCGGCTGGGCGTGCGCCTGTTCCACCGCACCACCCGGCGCATCTCACTGACGACCGACGGCGAGGCCTACTACGCGTCCTGCGCCGCCGCGCTGGAGGAGATTTCCGCGGCCGAGGCCTGCCTGGGCCTGGGCGCGCACGTGCCCAGCGGTCGCCTGCGCATCGACATGCCCTCTTCATTTGGCCGCATGGTGGTCATGCCGGTGTTGCTGAAGCTGTGCCAGCAGTACCCGGACCTGCAGCTGACGGTGACCTTCACCGATCACTTCGTGGACCCCATCGAGGAAGGCATCGATCTGCTGATCCGCTTCGGCGGGCTGCAGCAGGCCGAACATCTGGTGGCGCGGCGGCTGGGCAGCCAACGCCTGGTGACCTGCGCGGCACCGGCCTACCTGCAGGCACACGGCGTGCCGCGCACCGTGGACGATCTGCGCCAGCACCGCAGCATCGTCGGCTACCGCCATGGCCAGCCGGTGGCGTGGCGGGTGGGCGTGGAGGGCGAGGGCGGCACCTTCATTCCCAGCGCCACCCACCAGTTGAACGATGGCGATGCGGTGATTGACGGCGCACTGGCCGGGCTGGGCATCTGCCAGATGCCGATGTCCCTGGTGCGCCCGCACCTGCAGTCGGGCGCGCTGCAGTCGGTGCTGGACGAGCAGATGCAGCGCCATGTCGATATCCATGCCTTGTGGCCGCCCACCCGGCACCTGCGGCCGAAGGTGCGCCACGTGGTTGATGAACTGACCCGGCTGGCGCAAGAAGGTCGGTTCGATTGAGCACGGGGCATCAATAGTCCACGAACCGGGCGGACGTATCGTCCGGCGTGGTTACCTGGGCTGCCAACGGCCCTGCCGTATGCAGGAACGGCTGGGTGTGTATACTATCCCCCAGTATAGTTCCGCAGGTGGCCGCCCATGCCGCATTCACCCGAAGAGAAAAAGAAGGTCCTGGCCCGCGTGCGCCGCATTCGTGGCCAGTGCGATGCGCTGGACCGCGCGCTGGAAGCCGGCGCCGAGTGCGGCCCGGTGCTGCAGCAGATCGCGGCCATCCGCGGCGCGGTGAACGGCTTGATGTCCGAAGTGATGGAAGCCCATCTGCGCGAGGAATTCGGCCAACCGGCCGCATCCGATGAACAGCGCGCCGAGCGCGTGCGCGAGATGAGCGGCTTGATCCGTTCGTACCTGAAATAAACGAGGGCGCAACACTGCGCCATCCATGCTGTCTTTGTCTGTCCTTGGAGAACCCGCCATGAAATCCCGTGCCGCCGTCGCCTTTGGTCCCGGCCAGCCGCTGCAGATCGTCGAAATCGACGTCGCCCCGCCGAAGGCTGGCGAAGTGCTGGTGAAGATCACCCACACCGGTGTCTGCCACACCGATGCGTTCACCCTGTCCGGCGATGACCCGGAAGGCCTGTTCCCGGTGGTGCTGGGCCATGAAGGCGCCGGCATCGTGGTGGAAGTGGGCGAGGGCGTGACCAGCGTGAAGCCGGGCGACCACGTCATTCCGCTGTACACCGCCGAGTGCGGCGAATGCCTGTTCTGCAAGAGCGGCAAGACCAACCTGTGCGTTGCCGTGCGCGCCACCCAGGGCAAGGGCGTGATGCCCGACGGCACCAGCCGCTTCAGCTACAACGGCGAGCCGATCTACCACTACATGGGCTGCTCGACCTTCAGCGAGTACACCGTGGTGGCCGAAGTATCGCTGGCCAAGATCAACCCGGAAGCGAACCCGGAACATGTCTGCCTGCTGGGCTGCGGCGTGACCACCGGCATCGGCGCGGTGCACAACACCGCCAAGGTGCAGGAAGGCGACAGCGTGGCCGTGTTCGGCCTGGGCGGCATCGGCCTGGCGGTCATCCAGGGTGCGCGCCAGGCCAAGGCCGGCCGCATCATTGCCGTGGACACCAACCCGTCCAAGTTCGAGCTGGCCCGCGAATTCGGTGCCACCGACTGCATCAACCCGAAGGACTTCGACAAGCCGATCCAGCAGGTCATCGTGGAAATGACGACCTGGGGCGTGGACCACAGCTTCGAGTGCATCGGCAACACCAGCGTGATGCGTGCGGCGCTGGAATGCGCGCACCGCGGCTGGGGCCAGAGCGTGGTGATCGGCGTGGCCGGTGCCGGCCAGGAGATCTCCACCCGTCCGTTCCAGCTGGTGACCGGCCGCAAGTGGATGGGCACCGCCTTCGGCGGCGTGAAGGGCCGCAGCCAGCTGCCGGGCATGGTCGAAGACGCGATGAAGGGCGATATCGAACTGGCCCCGTTCGTCACCCACACCATGGACCTGGACAAGATCAACGAAGCCTTCGACCTGATGCACGAAGGCAAGTCGATCCGCTCGGTCGTCCACTACTGAACCACGCCAGGCGGCAGGCCGCGCGCCTGCCGCCACCGGGAGCACTCCATGGAACGCATTGAACACCGTGCCTGCTTCGGCGGCTGGCAGGATGTCTATCGCCACACGTCCACCACGCTGGGCTGCGACATGCAGTTCGCCGTGTACCTGCCGCCGCAGGCCGCCACGCAGAAGCTGCCGGTGCTGTACTGGCTGAGCGGCCTGACCTGCACCGAACAGAACGTGATCACCAAGGCCGGCGCGCAGCGTTACGCCGCCGAACACGGGGTGATCCTGGTGGCCCCCGATACCAGCCCGCGCGGTGACGACGTGGCCGATGCCGAAGGCTACGACCTGGGCAAGGGCGCAGGCTTCTATCTCAATGCCACCGAACAGCCGTGGGCGCGGCACTACCGCATGCACGACTACGTGGTGCAGGAGCTGCCGGCGCTGATCGAGGCGCACTTCCCGGCGACCGATGCGCGTGCCATCAGCGGCCATTCAATGGGTGGACATGGCGCGCTGGTGCTGGCGCTGCGCAATCCCGGCCGCTACCGCAGCGTGTCGGCGTTTTCGCCGATCGTGGCACCCAGCCAGGTGCCGTGGGGCGAAAAGGCCTTCACCGCCTACCTGGGCGATGATCGCGCGGCCTGGGCGCAGTGGGATGCCACCGCGCTGATCGCCGGTGCCGGCGAGCGCCTGCCGCTGCTGGTCGACCAGGGCGATGCCGATGAATTCCTGCAGACCCAGTTGCAGCCGCAGCGCCTGCAGCAGGCGTGCGAAGCGGTGGGCCACCCGCTGACCCTGCGCCTGCAGCCGGGCTACGACCACAGCTACTACTTCATCGCCAGCTTCATTGGCGAGCACATCGCGCACCACGCCAAGGCGCTGCGCGGCTGAGGCGGACGCGTTTCCATCCCCCCCGGGTGCTGCGGGGGTGATGGGGCGTACATCGCCAACGCGCCCGGATGTTGCGGGGGGAATACATCGCCAATGCGCCCGGATGTTGCGGCGGATGCGTAGAGTCGAGCTTGCTCGACTGGCGTGGAAAATCAGTCGAGCAAGCTCGACTCTACCGAGGCGGGGCAGTCGCGCACGCTCGAGCCCACCCGGCGCAGCCGGGTTTTCGGCAGTCGATCACGCCCCGCTGGCGGGGCAACGCGCTATGGTTCGCGCAGACGGCTTGCCGATGGGGGAACCATGCCGGTAGTGCTTGCGCTGCTGTACGTGCTCTGCCACGGGGTGGTCGTGGCGTTCTGGCCGGGGCCGGCCGGAGAAGGTTCGTTCGTGTTCCTGACCGCCGCGCCGGTGCTGGCGGCGATGGCCTGCCTGTGGCGCGCCCGGCGTGACCGGGCGGCGCTGGGCTGGCGGGCCACCGCATTGGCGCTGCTGCTGTGGGCCGGCGGCATGGCGGTGAACATGGCCGATGCGATCGGTGCCGGGCGTGCCGATCTGACCCCGCGGGTCAGCCTGCTGCTGTATGTGATCTATGGCGTGCCGTTGGTGTTCATTCTGGCCCGCGCCCGCCGCGAGCGCTGGACCATCAGCACCATCGACGGCCTGATGGCGGCGCTGCTGGGCGTGCTGTTCTTCGTACACACCCTGTCCTTCGCCGACCGCATCAATGTCGATGACACGGCCATGGCCAACATGCGCCGCATGTTCGACATCCAGAACCTGTGCATTGCTGCGTTCGCCTGCGTGCGCTGGCTGGCCGGCGACGTGCCCGAACGGCGCAGCTTCTTCCGCGCGCTGGCGCTGTATGCGCTGCTCTATCTGGGCGTGGCGTATTACATCAACCATTTCACCGCCGAACAGTCCTTTGGTGCCTTCAACGATCTGCTGATCGACGTGCCGTTCCTGCTGCTGGCGGTGCTGGCCCTGCGCCAGGCGCCGGCCCCCGGCGGCGTGCTGCACCCGCGCCTGTCGCGGCTGGTCCAGGCCGGTGGACCGATGATCCTGCCGCTGCTGCTGCTGGTGGTCGGAGCGCTGGTGGTGGACCACGCGCGCCCGCTGGCACTGGCCGGCTTCGTGGTGGCTACGCTGGGTTTCAGCCTGCGCAGCACCCTGCTGCAGATCGACCTGCTGGAAGCGCAGGCGCGGCTGGACCATCTGGCGCGGCAGGATGGCCTGACCGGCGTGGCCAACCGCCGCCAGTTCGATGCAGCGTTGGCCAGCGAGTGGAACCGGGCCCGCCGCAGCGGTACCGAAGTGGGTCTGCTGCTGGTGGACATCGACCACTTCAAAGCCTTCAACGACCAGCACGGGCACCCGGCCGGCGACCGCTGCCTGCAGGCCGTGGCCGCGGTACTGCAGGCCACCGCCAACCGCGCGGCCGACACCGTGGCGCGCTATGGCGGCGAAGAATTCGCGGTGATCGTGCCCGGCACCGGCGTGGAGGGCGTGCTGGCGCTGGCCGAGCGCCTGCGCGTGGCGGTGCAGGAACTGCAGCTGCCGGAAGGGCGGGTCAGCATCAGCGTGGGGGTGGGGTTTGCCCATCCGCCGGTGAGGGCCACGGCCGAGCAGCTGCTGGCCCATGCCGATGCGGGTCTGTACGCGGCCAAGCGGGGCGGCCGCAACCAGGTGGCCGCACTGCCGTCCGGGCCGATGGGCTTCAGCTTCGCCCGGTAGTGGCCAACCTTGGTTGGCCGCCTTTCCCATGCGCGCCAACCAAGGTTGGCGCCTACCAGAGCGGGGCGGTCAACCGCCCCGCGTTTCCACCAGCACCGGGCACGGTGCGTGGTCCAGCGTCCACTGCGCTACCGAGCTGTCGAGCAGGCGCTGCAGGCGCGACAGGTGGCGATGGCCGATGACGATCAGATCGGCGCCAAGCTCGCGGGCCTGGGCGCTGATGACTTCGCCTGGATCCCCGGCCGGCAGCAGTGAGCGCGCATCCACGCCGCGTTCGCGCAGCTGCGCCGTGGCATCCTGCAGCAGGCCCTCGGCCTTGGCCTGCTGGCGGGCGGCCGCCGGATACTCGCGACGGTCGTCGTCGCTGGCGTCCGTGGGCAGGGCGAACTCGGGATCGATCACACACAGCAGATGTACGCGGCTGCGCGGCCCGGCGACGTGGGCGACCAGGTCCAGCAGCGGGTCGTGCTGGCGGCCGCCATCGAGGGCGACCAGCAGGGTTGTGAACATGGGGAGGTCTCCTTGGCAGGCGGTGATGGTCGCCCATGCCGC
The DNA here is from genome assembly GCF_016624905.1 of Stenotrophomonas sp. S49. Classification (NCBI taxonomy): domain Bacteria; kingdom Pseudomonadati; phylum Pseudomonadota; class Gammaproteobacteria; order Lysobacterales; family Lysobacteraceae; genus Stenotrophomonas; species Stenotrophomonas sp. S49. The sequence continues at coordinate 8,267 of NZ_JACVUD010000110.1, forward strand.
AGCGCGCACCCATGCCGTGCGGCGCAGGCAATGCGTGCAGTGGATGCAATCGACTTCGGGCTGGAGTGTCGTAGAGTCATTCCAATTGTTGGAGACCGCCATGCCCCTGCCCGACCTGAACCTGCTGCTGGCCCTGGACGTCCTGTTGGACGAAGGCAGTGTCGCCGGAGCTGCGCGGCGCATGAACCTGAGCGCGCCGGCGATGAGCCGCACCCTGGGGCGGATCCGCGAGGCGCTGGGCGACCCGGTGCTGGTGCGCGCCGGCCGTGGGCTGGCGCCGACACCACGCGCGCTGGAGCTGCGTGAGCAGGTGCGTGATGTGATCGAGCAGGCACATCGGGTGTTCAACGACGGTCGCGAAGTGGACATGCTGACCCTGGAGCACACCTTCAGCATCCGCGCCAACGACGTGTTCATCGGCAGCTACGGCGGCCGCCTGCGCGAGGTGTTCCGCCAGCAGGCACCCGGTTGCACCCTGCGCTTCATGCCCGAAGGCGATACCGACGATGACGCGATGGTGCAGGGGCGGATCGACCTGTACATCAGTACCGCCGGCAAGCACACGCAGGAAACCAAGGTGCAGAACCTGTTCACCACGGCATTGCTCGGCGCGGCGCGCGAGGATCATCCGCTGTTCGACGGGGATATCACCGCCGAACGGTTTGCCGCCTGCGATCACATTGCCGTCTCGCGACGTGGCATCGCCCATGGGCCGATCGATGACGAACTGGCGCAGATGGGCCTGCGCCGACGGGTGGCGATGGTCATTCCCACCTTCCATGGCGCGATCTTTGCGGCGGCTGCTTCGGACCTGGTGTTGCCGCAGATGCCGAGCGTGATGCTCGACCGCATCACCTACATGGGGCTGCCACTGCGCATGTTCCCGCTGCCGGTGTCGGTGCGCACCGTAGCCCTGGTGCAGGCCTGGCACCCGCGCATGGACAACGACCCGGCGCACCGCTGGCTGCGCCGCGCGATCAAGAGCATGTGCGACGCCGACGCTCTGTAGAGTCGAGCTTGCTCGACTGCTTTCGCCTTTCCTCGACTGATCGCGCGCACGGCAGTCGAGCAAGCTCGACTCTACGAAGCATGGGCACCATCGTCCTATCGTGCGTCGCACGCACGACTGGCATCGCACCCACGCCATTTTCCGCAGTAGTGGGCCTGCCTAGACTGCGCTCCCCACCTTCACGGAGCGCACGCCATGTCGCTTCACCTGCCGTGCGCTGCACGGATCGAGCCGCGCCGATGAGTGCGGTCACCTTGCCCAACACACCTGCTGCGCCCGTTCCCGCCGCCTTCGATCGCCGCATCGTGGTGGGCCTGTGCGGCGTATTGCTGGTCGTGCTGCTGTCGGGCTTCAACGAAAACGTCACCAAGGTCGCGCTGGCCGACATCCGCGGTGCGATGGGTTTCAGCGTGGATGAAGGCAATTGGATCACCGGCATCTACAGCGCCACGTCGGTCTGTGCGATGGCGTTCGCACCCTGGTGCGCGGTGACCTTCTCGTTGCGCCGCTTCGGCCTGGTGATGATCGCGGCCTTCATGCTGCTGGGCGTGTTGTGCCCGCTGGCGCCGAACCTGCCCTCGTTCCTGCTGCTGCGTGCGCTGCAGGGCCTGGCCGGCGGTGCGTTGCCGCCGCTGCTGATGAGCGTGGCGCTGCGCTTCCTGCCGCCGGGCATCAAGCTGTACGGCCTGGCCGGCTATGCGCTCACCGCAACGTTCGGGCCCAGCATGGGCACGCCCCTGGCGGCGCTGTGGGTCGAGCATGCGGGGTGGCAGTTCGCGTTCTGGCAGATCGTGCCGTTGTGCGTGGCCGGCATGCTGATGGTGGGCTGGGGCCTGCCGCAGGACCCGCTGCGGCTGGAACGCTTTGCCCAGTTCAACGGCGTGGGCCTGGCCCTTGGGTTTCCGGCGCTGGTGATGCTGGTGCTGGGCCTCACCCAGGGCGCGCGCCTGGGCTGGTTCGATTCGCCACTGATCACCGCGTTGCTGGGCGGCGGTGCGGGCCTGCTGGTGCTGTTCTTCATCAACGAATGGTTCCACCCGCTGCCGTTCTTCAAGCTGCAGTTGCTGGCCCATCGCAACCTCAGCTATGCGCTGGTGACCTGCATGGGCGTGCTGTTCGTGCTGCTGGCGGTGATCTCCATCCCGTCCGGCTTCCTGGCCAGCGTGCAGGGCTACCGTCCGCTGCAGACCGCGCCGATGTTGCTGTGGGTGGCGCTGCCACAAGCGCTTGCGTTGCCGCTGGTGGCCACCCTGATGAACCAGCGTGCGGTGGATTGCCGCTGGGTGCAGGCGGCCGGACTGCTGCTGCTGGCAGTGGCGTGCCTGCTGGGCGCGCAGCTGGACGTGCAATGGAGCCGCGACAACTTCCTGTGGGTGCAGCTGCTGCAGGTGGTGGCGCAGCCGATGGCGGTGCTGCCGTTGCTGCTGCTGGCGACCACTGGCCTGGCGCCGCAGGACGGCCCGTATGCCTCGGCCTGGTTCAACACCGTCAAAGGCTTCTCTGCGGTGTTCGCCGGGGGCGTGCTCGATGCGGTCGGGCAGTCTCGCCGCCACCTCCATTCCACCGCGCTGGTCGACCACCTGGGCAACCAGCCGTGGTTGCCGGCCAGTGCCGATCTGCCCGCGCGCCTGCACGCCCAGGCGCAGGCACTGACCTCGGCGGACCTGTACTGGCTGGTCGCGCTGGTGGCCCTGGGCTGCCTGCCGCTGCTGCCGTGGGCCACCCGTGTCCATCCGCCACGTGCCGTGGCCTGAACCCCTTTCGCAAGGAACCCTCCATGACCGTCAACAAGACAACCCTCAACACCGGCCTGGCGCTGGGCGTGCTGGCCCTGGCCATCGGCGGCTGGCTGCTGCTGCGCGATGGCCGCTACCAGCGCACCGACAACGCCTATGTCAATGCGGATTTCACCGTGGTCGCGCCGAAAGTAGCCGGCTTCGTCAGCAGCGTCGAGGTGCAGGACAACCAGACAGTGAAGGCCGGCGACGTGCTGGCCCGCATCGATGACCGCGACTACCAGGTGGCGCTGCAGGCCGCACGCGCCGACCTGGCCAATGCGCGTGCACAGCTGGCCAATGCGCAGGCGGCGCTCGCCCAGCAGGGCTCGCTGATCGAACAGGCGCGGGCCAGCGTGGATGTCAGTCAATCCGAACTGACCCTGGCCCGTGCCGACCAGCAGCGCTACCGCGCACTGGCCAGCGACGGTGCCGGCACCGTGCAGAACGCGCAGCAGGCGCAGTCGAAGCAGGCCGTGGCCCGTGCCCACCTGCAGCAGGGCCAGGCCGCGTTGAGCACCGCACGCCAGCGCACCGACATCTTGGCTGCGGGCGTGCAGTCGGCGCAGGCGGCGGTGCAGCGCGCCGAAGCCGCGCAGGCGCGTGCCGAACTGGATCTTTCGCATACCGTACTGAGGGCGCCGATCGACGGCGTGGTCGGTCGGCGTGCGGTACGCGTGGGTGCCTACCTGACCCCAGGCACTGCGGTGGCGGCGGTGGTGCCGCTGCAGCGTGCCTTCGTGGTTGCCAATTTCCAGGAAACGCAGATGACCCGCATGCACGCGGGGCAGCTGGTGGAACTGACCGTGGATGTGTTCCCCGGCACCTCGCTGCGTGGACACGTCGACAGCATCGCGCCCGCCACCGGTGTGACGTTCGCTGCGGTCGCGCCGGAGAACGCCACCGGCAACTTCACCAAGGTGGTGCAGCGCATTCCGGTGAAGATCGTGCTTGAACCGGGCCAGCCGCTGCTGGACCAGCTGCGTGCCGGCATGTCGGTCGAAGCCCGTGTGGACCTGCAGGGCGGGGAGGGCGCATGAGCGCGCGCAAGGTGATGAAGGCTCTCGCCAGCGCGTCGCTGTCCGTGGCACTGGCGGCCTGCACGATGGGCCCGGATTTCGTACGCCCGCAGGCTGCGCTGCCGGCGCAGTGGCAGGGCGATGCGGTGGCCAGCACGGCCATCGACGATGACGCAGCCTGGTGGGCCGGTTTCGATGATCCGCTGCTGGGGCAGCTGGCCCAGCAGGTGCTGCAGTCCAACCTGGATCTGCAGCTGGCCGCCAACCGCGTGCAGCAGAGCCGGGCCGCACGTGGCATCAGTGCAGCCGATCGCCTGCCGTCGGTGGCGGCCACGGCCAGCGGCGTGCGCGCGCGCAACAGCGAGGTGGGCCTGAGCGATCCTTCCGGCAACGGCGGGCGCGATGACTACGGCCTGTTCCAGGCCGGTATCGGCCTGAGCTGGGAACTGGATCTGTGGGGCCGCGTGCGCCGGCAGGTGGAAGCGGCCGACGCGCGTCTGCAGATGGCCGAAGAGGATGCACATGCGGTGCGCATCGCGCTGTTGGCTGAAACCGCACGCAGCTACCTGCAGTTGCGCGCGACTTCGCAGCTGCTGGCGATCACCGAGCACAACCTGGGCATTGCCGCCGACATCCAGCGGCTGACCGAAGCACGCCAGCGGCAAGGCGTCGCCACGACCCTGCAGGTGTCGAGTGCGGCCGCACAGGTTGCCGCGCTGCAGGCGCGCATTGCCCCGCTGCGGCACCGCCAGTCACAGCTGCGCAATGCACTGGCATTGCTGCTGGCCAGGCCGCCGCAGGCGCTGGATACCCTGATGCAGGACGCGCGTGCCGACTGGCCGGCATTGCCTGCCGTCGCGGTGGGCCTGCCCAGCGAACTGGCCGAACGCCGCCCGGACATCCGCCGTGCCGAAGCGGCGTTGCATGCGGCCACGGCGAACATCGGCGTAGCCAAGGCCAGCTTCCTGCCGCGCATCACCTTGAACGGCGATGCCGGGTTCCAGGCAAAACAGCTCGATGATCTGGACGGATGGGATGCCCACCGCTTCAGCATCGGCCCGTCGATCAGCCTGCCGATCTTCCAGGGCGGGCGACTGCAGGCCAATCTGGCGCTCAGCCGCCTGCAGCAACAGCAATCGGCGCTGCAGTTCCAGCGCACGGTGCTGCAGGCCTGGCATGAAGTGGACGATGCGATCGATAGCTATGCCGCCGAACAGCAGCGCAGTACGCAGCTGCAGGTGGCGGTGGCGCAGAGCGAAACCGCGCTGGGTGCCGCGCGCCGCCAGTACCAGGCCGGCGTGGTGGATATGCTGGACGTGTTGAGCACCCAGCGCATCGCGCTGGACAACCAGGCCGCGCTGGCCAACAGCCAGGCCACGGCCGCCATCGCCCGGGTGGAGCTGTACCGCGCGCTGGGTGGTGGCTGGTAGCGAAATGCAAACGCCGGGGCAGGGGCCGGGCGGACCCAGGGGGGCCGGGGGCGGGGGGCGG
>NZ_JACVUD010000111.1:0-13533 GCF_016624905.1 Stenotrophomonas sp. S49
CCCCCCCCCCCCCCCCCCCCCCCCCCCCCGCCACCCCACGGAATGCAAGCTTTTGCCGTTGTCGTTGTCGTTGTCGTTGTCGTTGTCGTTGTCGTTGCCGTTGCCGTTGCCGTTGCTCGTAGCAGGTGCAGGGCTGCAAGCCCTGCAGGGAAAACCCCCTCAGCCGTCGCCCTGGATGCCGCCGGGGGCCTGCGACGGGTCGCGCCAGCGGCGCACCGTGCGCTGGAAGAACAGGTTGTTCGGCAGCTGCAGCACAGTGCCCTGGTGGCCATCGCCGGTTTCCTGCAGCGTGGTGTAGATCAGGTTCACGTCGATCACCCGACCCTTCAGCCCCGGCTTCTCGCCGTTCTCCAGGACTTCGATGTAGTCGTGCAGGCGGAACGGGCGCGTGGTGAAGATCAGCAGCGTGCAGAAGATGTTGGACAGCACGCTCCAGGCCGCGAAGAAGGCCACTGCACCCACCGCCGCAAAACCGGTGAACGCGGTCCACAGCACCGAAGGCGATGCGCCCAGCAGGCTGAGGATGTACAGCAGGGCACTGAAATAGACCACGAAGCTACTGATCCGCCGCGCGCCCATCGCCATTTCCTGCGGCAGGGTGTAATGCTCGGAAAAGCGCCGGATCAGCCGCCGCGCCAGCAATCGCAGCAACCAGGCGGCCAGCAGCGTGGCCAGGATCTGCAGGCCGACGCCGATGTCGTGCAGCCACGGGTGGGTCCAGGCCGGCAGGTGATCCTTCAATGACAACATCATGGGGCGACAACGGGCAGCAGGAAACAACGCCCGATGTTACCCGGCGCGCGATGGCGTTTCGACTGCCGGGGGCCACTGCAGGCAGACCAGCGCCTGGCCGTGCCGCTGCAGGCACGCCCCGTGGGCCTCGCCGTACCATTGCAGCGACAGGCCCAGGCCCTGCTGCGCCACGCAGATCACGATGGCCAGCAGCGCTGCACAGTGGGTGGCGGACATGGGGTCTCCGGGCCTGCGGCCACGCGGGGGATGCAGGCATGGATGCAGCGGCGGCCGAAAAGGTTGCATGCCGAAGCGGCCGCGAGCCGTCTAAACCTTTTGCTGGGCCGCTGCATCCAAGCGCTATGCTCGACACCACCATGCCGCCGCCACCTGCCGCCGCTGATGCGCCCGATGAGCCCGCGTTGATACGGGCGGCTGCGGCCGGCGACACCGTGGCCTATGAGTGCCTGTACCGCAGCCATGCGCCGCGCCTGTTCGCCGTGCTGTGGCGGCTGTGCGGGGGGCAGCAGGCGCGGGCCGAAGACGCGTTGCAGGAAGCCTTCCTGCAGGCCTGGAAGGCATTGCCGGGTTTCCGCTTTGAAAGCAGCCTGGCCACCTGGCTGCACCGGCTGGGGGTGAACGCCGCGCTGATGGAACTGCGCGTGCGCGCTGGCGGGCAGGATCACCACAGCCTGGACGACATGGAAGGCGGCCTGCAGGAGCTGGCCGTGCATGACCGCTGCGCCGGCACCGAGCGTGATCTGGAGCGGGCGTTGGCAACACTGCCACCGCGGGCCCGTGCGGTATTGGTGCTGCACGATATCGAAGGCTGGAAACACCACGAAATCGCCGAACAACTGCAGATGGCCGTCGGCAGTTCCAAGGCACAGTTGCATCGCGCGCGCGGCCTGCTGCGTGCGCGGCTGGGAGACATGACATGACCACACCCGACCCCGATCACGACCTGCTGGCGCGGCTGCGCGACCTGCCGCAGCAGCGCACCCCGCCTGCCGATGGCTGGGCACGGTTGTCGGCACGGCTGCCGCCACGCGAGCCGGTGCAGGCGACCAGTGCGCCGGCGGTGGTGGTGACGCTACCACGCCGCCCGCTGCGCCGCGCCTGGCTGCCGCTGGGCGCGGCGCTGGCCGCAGGCCTGGCGCTGTTCGCGGTGGCCCCGTGGCGGCATGACGCCGTGCAGGCGCCGGCACCCGGCGGCCTGCAGCTGCAGGCCAATGCCATGGCCGCGCAGTACCAGCAGGCGGTGGCGTCGCTGCCGGCAGCGCGTGCGCCGGAATGGCAGCCGGCGCTGCAGGAACTGGACCGCAGCGTGGTGCAGATCCGCGCCGCCATGGCGCAGGACCCGCGCGCTGCGCATCTATTGGCACAACTGCGGCGCACCTACGCGCTGCGGCTGGAACTGACCCGGCAGGCGGCACAGGCCGCCGCCGGACTGACAACCTGAGGAGATTCCCGATGCGAGCCTTGCTTCCCTTGTCTGCTGCGCTGCTGCTGTTGCCAACGTTGGCGCTGGCCGACACCCGCGTGGACGAACGCCACGCCCTGGCCAGTGGTGGCCGTATTGAACTGAGCAACGTGGCCGGCAAGGTCACGGTGCGCGGCTGGGACCGCAACGATGTGCAGCTGACCGGCAGCCTCAGCGACGGCCTGCAGCTGCGCCAGGAAAAGAGCGCCAACCGCGTGCGCTGGGAAGTGGAATACCCACGGCGCAGCAACAACGGCGGCGCCACCCTGGTGTTGAACGTTCCGCGTTCGTCCGAGCTGCTGCTCAGCACCGTCAGTGCCGACCAGGACATCAGTGGCATCGATGTGCGCAGGCTGCAGGCGGACACGGTGAGCGGCAACCTGAGCGCGGCCGGGCGCAGCGCCGACAGCAAGCTCAATTCGGTCAGCGGTAATGTGACTGCACGGCTGCAGACGCCGCGGCTGGACGTGAACACGGTCAGCGGGCAGATCCAGGCCGGTGGCGGCGTGGCCGGCGACATCGGTGCGCAGACCGTGTCGGGCAGGGTCGGGGTGGATGCCGGTCGCATCCAGCGCCTGGCGGTGGAAACGGTATCCGGCGGCATCGATCTGTCGGCGTCTGCCCTGGCGCCGGGCGGCCGTATCAGCGTGGAATCGGTGAGTGCGTCGGTCAGCCTGCGGCTGCCGCGTACGGTGTCGGCGCAGCTGTCAGTGAACAGCTTCAGCGGCGCGATCAACAGCGATGCGGGCAGCGTGGAACGCCCGCGCTACGGCCCGGGCAGCCATCTGGACACCCGCTTGGGCAGTGGTGATGGAGATATCCGCGTGCAGTCGCACTCGGGCAGCGTGCAGGTCCGTCTGGACCGTTGAGCCGGCCCGGCAGGCCGCGGCGGCAGCGCCGCCGCGGTCAGGGTGGGTCAGCTGGCTTTCTTCAGCGCCCAGGTGGTGCCCAGTACTTCGATCTTGCCACCGCTCTTGCGGAACGCGGCCAGATCGGACGCAATCGAATCGCTGCTGACCGTGGTGCTGGCGGCCGCGCCCTTGCGTTCGCTGCGGATGCTGTTGGTAGCCTTCGCGGGGGTCTTTGCCTTGCGGGGCATGGTTGCTCCTGTCAGGTGGAAGGGGAGGAAAGCGCCCAGGCATCGGCCTGGCGCAGGTAGTCCTGCCGCTCGCGGCGGCAGTCATCGCCGCCCATCGCAAACTGGCGGCAGATCGCCGGGCGCTGCGAATAGATCGTGCAGCGCAGGTGATAGGGATCGATCGCCGCGCACCAGCCTTCATCATTGCGCGCCATCACGGCACGGCCGTGCCTGTCGCGCGAGGTATACTGGCGGGGCACGTCGTCGCCCGCCTGCAGCAGCACGGGCAACCGGCAGCAGACCGCATCACAACGGCGGCAGTCGATGGGTGCAGGTGCTTCTTCAGGTTGTGCGGCCACAGGGGCCAGGCGGGTGCCCAAAGCGGGTCTCGATGGCGGCTCGGGTAGTACGCGGACCATGAACGAGCCAGAAGGCATGGCCGCAAGGCCCGCTGCGCGGGCCGGGCCCTACCCGGGGACACACACCGGCGCAGCCGGCGGAAGGTAGAGCCCTATCAAGCCTACCGAGGGTAGCAAACTTCGCGTAACGTTTTGTTAATCCCGGCTGGCTGCCGCCAGCGCCAGGCCCTGCACCACGCCCAGCGAGGGCTCGCCATGCACCATGCGGGCACCGGGGAAGGCCTCGGCCGCGGCCTGGCGCAGGTAGCCGGCGCGGGACATGCCGCCGGTCAGGAACACCGCGTCCGGATCGCCGCCGATATCACTACGGACCTGCGCCAGCAAGGCCCGGATCTGTTCCAGGTAGCCGTGCGCGGCCGCAGTCAGGCCCTCGGCGCTGGTGTCGGCATGCAGGTCGCGGGCAATGTAGTCCAGCGTGCTGCGGTGTTGCGGGCTGCTGCTCAGGGCGATCTTGGCGCGTTCCACGTCGCGGTACAGGCGGGCGGTGTTGCCGGTGTCCTGCAGTGACTGCAGGCGGTCGCCCCAGGGCGCGTCCACGTGGTCGTACTTGTGCAGGCGGAACTCGCGCTGGCGGGTCATGTCCTGCACCGTGGCCGCTTCCACGTAGTGGTGGGCGGGCACGCGGGTGATGCCGCGGCCGAACAGCGGCATGTAGCTGGACAGGCTCAGTGCCAGGTCGATATCGGTACCGCCGCGGGCGATACCCCAGGCGCGGTGGATGCGCGGCGCGTCGTCGCCGCCCACCTCGGCGTGGGCGATATCGGTGGTACCGCCGCCGATATCGACGATCACGGCCTGGTGCCGCTCGCGGCTTTCGGCGTGGTAATGCATGGCGGCGGCAGCGGGTTCTTCCAGGAAATCGATCTGGTCGAAGCCGGCCTGGCTGGCGGCCTCGCGCAGGATGTCCAGGGCCTGGGCGTTGCCGGCATCGCCGATGGAGCTGCGGAACTGCACCGGGCGGCCGAGCAGGGCGGCGCGCAGCGGCTGGCCCAGCTGGGCGCTGGCGGTCAGGCGGATATGTTCAAGGATATGTGCGGCTATACCGGTGATGGTCTGCTTGGCGCGTGGGTGCAGGTTGTAGCCCAGCATCGATTTCGGGCTCTGCACCAGGTTGCCTTCGTGTTCCTCGAAATAGGCTTCCAGCGCCTCGTCGCCGTAAACCGCGTTCTGCAGCAGGTCGCTGGCGCTGCGTTCCTGCCCGGCGCGGGCTTCCATCCATTCGCGGCGCAGGGCACGCAGGGCTTCGCGGCGCAGGGCCTGCGGCGTGCGTTCCTGGCCGGCGGCACGGGCCGCGCGGGCGGCGCTCTCGATCATCTGCTGCAGCTGGTGTTCCTGCCCGGCATCGAGCTGGAAATCGTCCGGGTCGGGCACCACGCCGGGGAAGTAGACGCTGGTGCGGAACTGTTCGGCGTCGCCGAAGCGGATCGGCAGCAGCTGGCCATCGCGGACGATCGCGGCGGCGGAGTTGCTGGTACCAAAGTCGATGCCGAGGCGCATGGGAAATCCGGGGGACAGGCGGGGGCCGCGCACTCTGCTGCAGTTCGGCGCGTCCTGCAAGTTTCAGTCGGCTTCGGTTGGGTTTCAGCGCCCCCCCTCGGCTCTGGACAGTTTCCCGGCGCGCGGCAGCAGACAGCAAAGGCGCAGTGCAAGACTTTGATTTTTACGGCCGCCGCCGCGGGAAACTGTCAAGGCGGGGCGGAGAGGGGCCGACGGGACCGTAGGCGCCACGGATGGCGCCTACGAGCTACATGGACGTATTTACTGCGTGTCCCGTCGGCCCCTCTCCGTCCCGCCCCAGCGATATCAATCGAAGCGCCATACATCGGAAAAATGAGCAGAACCATCAGCCGGTTACAATGGCGGCTGTTGATTCATTTTGAGGTACTTGCTGATGTCGTCCGCTCCCGCTTGCCCGCAGTGCACCCTGGAAAACACCTATGCCGATGGCGCGCTGTGGATCTGCGCCGACTGCGGCTTCGAGTGGACCGCCGAAGAGGCCAGTGGCGCGGGGCTGGTGGTGCGTGACAGCAACGGCAATACGCTGCAGAGCGGCGATACGGTCACCGTCATCAAGGACCTGAAGGTGAAGGGGGCTTCCATTCCGTTGAAGCAGGGCACGGTGATCCGCAACATCCGCCTGGTCGAGGACGATGCCGAACACATCGAAGGCAATTCGGACAAGATCAAGGGGCTGGTGCTGAAGACCTGCTTCCTGAAAAAGGCCTGACGCGCTTCAGCGCCTCGCCTGCTGCTGCGCGCGCCAGCGGGCTAGGCTGTCCAGCTTGGCCTGGTAACGCGCCTGCTCGGGCGCCCCGCCCAGTTGCTGGGCGCGCAGCAGCTCGCGGTCGGCCCGCTGTACCTGCCCGCTGCGGAAGTAGGCGCGGGCCAGCCCGAAATGGAACTGGTGCGCACTGTCGTACAGGCGCACGGCGCGGCGGTAGTAACGGATCGCATCGTCCAGGTTGCCACTGCGCTCGGCCTGCGCCCCCAGCATGTACTGCACGAACGGATCTTCGCGCTGCACCTCGTGCAGCACTTGCTGCAGGGCGTGCGCCTGCGCGGTCATGCCCATGCGCTCGTACAGCGCACCGGCGTTGGCCAGCGCGGCGTCATGCCGGGGCTTGAGCCGCAGCGCGGTTTCCAGTGCCATGCGCGCGGCGACCAGGTCACCACGGCGGCTGGCCAGCACACCGACGTTGTTCCAGGTGGAGGCGAAGCCCGGGTCCTGCTGCAGGGCCGCCGCGAAGAATGCCTGCGCGCCGGCGCCATCGTTGCTGGCCATGCGCTCGGCGCCGCGGTTGTTGTAGAAGTGGGCCAGCGCCCGCGCGGTGCTGATCGGTTGCGGGCCGCGGCGGTCATAGAGCACGTTGCGGTCCAGATCCACCGTGCCGCTGCGCCCGTCCACCACGATGGACGCGTTCACGTGGCCCACGCTGTAGACCACGCCCTGGTCCTGGTCCTGGTACCAGGACACCACCCGGTCCACCTGCTGCACGCGTGCCTGGATACCGGCCTCGCGCGCCAGGGTCACGAACAGCAGGGTGAAGGCCAGGCAGTTGGCCCGCCGTTGCTGCCAGATTTCGGCAAGGGTGTAGGTTGCGTTGGCGTCGTACTGCAGGTCCAGGCCGCGCTGCGAAAAGATCATGTCGACCAGGGCCTGCGCGCGTTGGTCGCGCGAGCGCGATCGGTTGATCACCTGCTGCTGCAGCATCTGCCGCATCGGCGCGGGAATGGCCAATACCTGGTCGGGCGTGGGCACCGGCGCGGGTGTTGTCTGCAGGGCGGCCAGCGCCGGCGCCGGGGCGGCGTCGGTGGGCGCGGCTTGGCCCTGCGCCGCCAGGGACGGTGCGATTCCCAGCAGCACGGCCAGGCTGCAAGCGGCAAGCAGGTGCATGGACGGTTCCTGCACGACGGCGGACGCTTCCGCCTGCCGGCAGTGTAGATCGGGGCCCCCGGCCGGGCGCACACCGTCCGTCGGCACGGGCGTTGATCCACAGAGGATGTGGACCAGCGCTTCACAAAGCTGTGGACAACCGCCGCCAGCGCTTGCCGGGCAAGCGTTGTGAGTGTGTGGTGAAAAACTGACCAGCTTGCTCTGGCCGGGCGTCGGCGGGATCATCGTTACATGGACTTCGCCCCCGTTCCGCTGGCGCCGGCGCAGTGGCAGGCACTTGAAGCGGCCTATGCCACGCCACCGCGCGCCTACCACCACTTCGGCCACGTGCGCGCGGTGCTGCAGCACTGCCAGCAGGTGGCCGACGGCCCAGGCTGGCAGCAGCCGGCCGAGGTCTACCTGGCCGTGCTGTACCACGATGCGGTGTACCAGGCCGGGCGCAAGGACAACGAGGCCCGTTCGGCGCAGTTGGCCGTGCAGGCCATTGCCGATGTGCCCGCTCTTGCGCAGCTGGATGCCGCGCGGGTCGAGCAGTTGATCCTGCTGACCGCACGCCACGGTGCGCTGGGGCCCGATGAGGTAGACGCCGAGGCCGCGCTGTTCCTGGACTGCGACATGGCCATCCTGGGCGCCCCCGCCGAGGTCTTCGATGCCTACGACCGCGGCGTGGCCGAAGAGTACCGGGGTGTCGTGCCTGGCTTCCTCTACCGTGCCGGTCGCCGTCGCTTCCTGCAGGGCCTGCTGCGCGCGCCGCGCATCTTCCTGAGCGATTTCTTCCATGCGCGTCTGGACGCTGCGGCGCGGGCCAACCTGCGCCGGCACCTGGAACGCTGAGCGGGGCCGTTACACTGGCGCGGTGTTTCCTGCCCTGTCTGATCTGCCTGTGACCGATCCCGTGCCCGATCCCGACCCGCGCCCGCTGCCACCGGAAGAGCCCGGCCCCAACGAGTGCTGCGGCAGCGGCTGCCCGTTGTGCGTGCTGGACCTGTATTCGGAAGAACTGCAGCGTTACCGCAAGGCACTGGCCGAATGGCAGGCGCGGCACCCGCAGGAGGCGCCGTGAGCCGGGCGCGCCCCGCAGCGCTGTTGGCCTTGGTGGCGCTGCTGCTGTTCGTGGCAATCGCACTGTGGACGCAGTTCGCGCGCGCCGACCTGGATTGGGTACGGGCAACGCTGAGCCTGTACCTGCACGGCCCATGGGGGCTGGCCCTGCGCACCGCCTACTGCCTGTTGGCGCTGGCCATCGCGCTGCTGGGCATTGCCCTGTACCGCGGCAGCCGCGGGCCGCGCCGCAGTGCCGCCGCCCCCTTGCTGTTCACCGTGGCGGCGCTGGGTCTGGCCACTGTGGCGATTGGTGACAGCTGGCTGCCGCAACGGGCGCCGCTGATTGCGCCGCTGGTGCATGGGTTGGCCGCCAACACCGCGTTCCTGTGCGCCAGCGTGGCCATGCTGCTACAGGCCTGGTACCTGCGCCGCGAACCGGGCTGGCAGCGCAGCGCGGCGCTGCTATGGGCGTGGGCGTGGCTGGCGTTCGTGCTGCTGTGGATGCACGTGCTGTGGCGCGATGGTCCACCGCGCGGGCTGGGGCAGAAGATCGTGATCGCGGTCATCGTCGGTTGGCTGCTGCACCTGGCCGTGATCCTGTACCGCCGCACGCGCATCGCCAGCGCCCGCTGAACCGCCCACGCCGGTACATGCCGTGCACGCGCCGGCAGCGTATCGTGTGCGCATTCCAACGGGGATGCGACATGACGCGTGCAGGGCTGTGCAGGGCGATGGGACTGGTGTTGGCGCTGGCCGCGGGATCGGCAGCCGCCGATGTGCAGCAGGTCAGCCACGGCCGCTTTGAACAGGTGCCGGTGCATTCACCGGGTGGTGCGCCCAAGCGCGTGGTGATCTGGTTCCACCAACCGTCTGCCGCGCCGGCCGGTAGCGCGCCGATCGAAGCCCTGCGCGCCGATGGTGCGCTGGTGGCGTCGGTCGATGTGGACCACCTGCGCGGTGTGCTCAAGCGCGAGGGCAACAGCAGCTGCGCGTTCGGTGCGGGCGATGTGGAGAACTTCTCGCGCTGGGTGCAGGCCTATCTGCACCTTCCCGGCTACCACCTGCCGCTGGTCGGTGGCGATGGTGAGGGTGCCGAGCTGGCCTACAGCCTGGCCGCACAGGCCGATACCCAGGTGTTTGCCGGCCTGCTGACCAGCGGTTTCTGCCCCGACCACAGCCATGAGCGCATGGTCTGCGGCGACGGGGTGAAGCACGGCCGCCTGCAACCGGCCGAGTTGAATCTGCCGTGGTTGAACGCCGATGGCGGCGCCGGCTGCAAGGCCGGCCATGCCGAGGCCTTCGTGCAGCAGGTCGCGATGGCCCGTGGCTTCAAGCGCACCGCCGCCGGCGATGCCACGCCGGGGCTGGTGGCAGCGGCACGGGTGATGGGGGCGCAGGCCGGGGTGAGCCTGGCGCCGCCGCCCGATGCGCTGAAAGGCCTGCCGGTGGTGGAAGTGCCCGCGCGCGGTGACGGGGACACCCTGGCGGTGTTCGTTTCCGGCGACGGCGGCTGGGCGGGCCTGGACAAGAACGTGGCTGAGTCGCTGGCCGAGCACGGCGTGTCGGTGGTCGGCCTGGATTCGCTGCGCTACTTCTGGACCGCGCGCACCCCGCAGGGGTTCGCCGCGGACCTGCAGAAGATCATCGAGCACTACCGGCAGCAGTGGCACCGCGACAAAGTACTGCTGATCGGTTTCTCGCAGGGCGCCGACGTGCTGCCGGCCAGCATCAACCAGCTGGACGCCGCAACCCGTGCGCGCGTGCAGCGCATTGCCCTGCTGTCGGTGGGGCGCAAGGCCGATTTCGAATTCCACGTCAGCAACTGGCTGGGCGGCGGTGGCGATGGCCTGCCGATCGCGCCCGAGGTTGCGCGACTGCCGGCGGCGAAAACGCTGTGCGTGTTCGGCGAAAAAGATGCCGATGCGCTGTGCCCGGACCTGCCCGCCAACGACGGCGTGCAGAAAGTGAAGCTGCCGGGCGACCACCATTTCGGCGGCGATTACGATCGCGTGGCCGAGGTGATCCTGAAGGGCGGCGCGTAAAACCTGAGGCGTTCGCCGGGCCATGCCCGGCGCTACCGGAATGTGCGCAACGAGGTAGCGCCGGGCCATGCCCGGCGGAAAACCTGCACGGTCACCCGCGCCGCGGGTCCAGCGAAATCAACCGGGTGGCATCGAGCAGCGCCGCCGGCAGGTGCATGCCACCCGGTGCGGCCAGGTAACGCGGCCGCCACTGCGGGGCGAACTTCGACTTGAAGCGGCGCAGGCCGCTGAACCCATAGAAACGTTCGCCGTGCCGCGCCAGCAGCCCGGCCAGCCGGTTCCAGCGCCCGGCCAGGCGGTGCTGGGCCAGCCCGGACAGCGGTGCCATGCCCAGCGAGAAGCGCGCATAGCCCTGTGCACGGCCCCACAGGAACAGCTCGATGAACAGGAAATCCATCGTGCCCTTCGGCGCCTCGTTCACATGGCGCATCAGGTCCACCGACAGTTCGGCACCGGCAGGCGCCTGCCACAGATTGGCGAAGGCCACGATCTCGCCTTCGGCCTCGACCAGCGCGATCGGGAAGCGCACCAGGTAAGCCGGGTCGAAACTGCCCAGCGAGAAGCCCTTCTCATCGCCGGCCTTGTCTTCCAGCCACGCGTTGGAAATGGCCTGCAGGCGCGGCAGCAGGGCGGGGATCTCCTCCACCGGCGCTACCCGGAAACTGAGGCCGCCGCGCTTGCCGCGGTTCCAGGCCTGGCGCAGGTCGGCACGTTCGCGCCCTTCCAGGCCGAAATCATGCAGCGGCACCATCGCTTCTTCGCCCAGCTTCACCAGGCCCAGGCCCAGGTCCAGGTAGGTCTGCCAATAGGCTTCGCCTACCTGGTAGAACACCGGGCGCAGGCCCAGCCGGTCGGCTTCTTCGCGGAAGCGCCAGATCAGCGCGCGGGCGACCTCGGGTGGGCCGACCGGGTCGCCCATGGCGATCAACGAACCGCCGTAGCGCTGCATCATCACGAAGCCCTGCTGCGCTTCGTCGCGCAGCACCGCCTTGTCGGCGGTCAGCACCAGGCAGGCCTGGGTGTCGGTGGCGCCGGCCAGCACCGGTGCCAACGCCCGCAGGGTGGCATCGTCGGCCGCCGGCAGCGGCGTGCGGGTGCTGTGCAGCAGCCGCGCCAGGCCGAAGATCACCAGCGCGATGGCCACCACCAGCAGCGCACGCAGGGCGCGCGGTGCATTGCCGGACAATGCGAACTGCCACCACAGCTCGTTCTGGTATTCCACGTGGCTGTAGGTGAAGAACAGCAGCCAGGTGACCGCCACCAGCACCAGGCCCAGGTTGCGCAGCCACGGCCACGACCAGGCCTCGTCCAGCAGCGCGCCCTGGCGGTAGAACTCGCGGCGCGCCGCCCACAGGGCCATCGCCACCAGCAGCGCAGAGAGTGCAATCAGCGGCTGTCCACCGCGCAGCCAGATCGGCAGCGGGGTGATCACGCAGATCGCCATGGCCAGCATCCAGGCCGCATGGCTGCGCCGCGCCAGGCCCTGGCCGATCAGCAGCAGGGCCACGCCGGTCAGGCTGCCGATCAGGTGCGAGGTTTCCAGGATCGGCAGCGAGGCGTTCAGCAGGTGCCGCCGCGGCGTGGGCAGGGTGCCGTCGATCACCAGCGCCGCGCCCACGCTGAAGGCGGCCAGCGCAATGATCTGCGGCAGCCACGGGCGCAGGGCATGCCAGCCGGCACGGGTGGCACCGGCACCGGCCTTGAATGGCTGGCGCAAGGCCGGTGCGAGGGCCAGCAGGGTGGCCAGCAGCAGCGGCAGCACGTAGTAGGTCACGCGGTAGATCAGCGCGGCGGCCAGCACGGCGGCCGGGGCCACCTGCGGCAGCAGCTTCAGCAGGCTCCATTCGAACACGCCCAAACCGGCCGGCACCGTGGACACCAGCCCGGCCAGTACCGCCACCAGATACAGGCCGACGAAGCCGGGCAACCCGGTGGGGGTGGAATCGGGCAGCAGCACGTAGAAGGCGGCACTGGCCAGCACCAGTTCCACCACGCTGAGCGCGGTCACGCACAGCATGGTGCGGCGGTCGGGCAGCCACAGGCCATGGCCGAAGATCTGGAAGGTACGGCCGTGGCGGCCGACCAGCAGCACGGTCAGTACATACGCGGCCAAGGCAGCGATGCCGACCACGCGCACGGCGGTCGGGTCCAGCGGCAGGGCCAGCGCTGCCGCGGCCGGTTCCATGCACAGGGCCAGGCCGATCAGCAGCCACGCACCGAACACGAAGCCCAGCGTGCTCATCAGCACCACCTGGCCGATCTGCGCCAGGTCCAGGCCGGCGCTGCGGTAGCCGCGCAGGCGCACCGCGCCGCCGGTCAACGCGGCAAAGCCGACGGTCTGGCCCAGCGTATGCGCCAGGAACGCGGTGATGCCGACGCGTGCCGGATGCACGCGGATGCCGCTGCGGCGCAGGCCGATGGCATCGAAGCCGATCAGGCAGGCATAGCTGGCCAGGCCCAGCAGCACCGTCAGCGCGATCTGGCCGACGCTGAGGTTCTGGAAGGCGTGGCGGATGGCGCGGTAGCCGTTCTCGTCGAACTCGTTGGCCAGCCCATGCAGGGCCAGGGCCAGGATCAGCAGCGGGATGACGATGGTGGCGACGCGCTTCCAGGTGGAAGCGGCGGAGGGCGTGGAATCGGTGGGGGCGGTCATCGGCGCAAGGGTGCGTCAGTGGGGGCGAGTGTGGTGTCAACGCAGCGTGGCGCATCGTGCGCCTGTCGCCGCCGTTTGACCAGCGCTGGACTGTGCGCAGGCTGGCCGGATGCAGTGGCCGCGCCGGGCACACACTTCGCACGCCGGGTGGGTGAGAATGCAGGTCTGTCCACCCGCAGGAGCCACGCCCATGATGGAGCGTTACGACGTCGGACCGCGTATGTCCGAAATGACCGTGCACAACAAGGTCGCCTACCTTTCCGGCCAGATTCCGGAAGACACCAGCCAGGACATCACCGGGCAGACCCGGCAGGTGCTGGCCGAGATCGACAAGCTGCTGGCGCTGGTGGCCAGCGACCGCCAGCACGTGCTGCGTGCGGAAGTGTTCCTGGCTGACATCGCCGATTTCGACGGCATGAACAAGGCATGGGACGAGTGGGTGGTTGAAGGCGCAACCCCGGCCCGCGCCACGTTCGAGGCCAAGCTGGCGCACGCCGAGTGGAAGGTCGAGATCGTGATCACGGCGGCCGTGCCTTAACGGCAGACGAGGTCCAAGGGGTAGAGTCGACTGTTAGTCGACTGCTCTGGTAGTCGACTGCTCTTGTCGTCGACTGTCGCGTGCGGCGCGGGATGTGCGATCCCGGAAGCCAGGAGCAGTCGACTAACAGTCGACTCTACCCCTTGGACC
>NZ_JACVUD010000112.1:0-13411 GCF_016624905.1 Stenotrophomonas sp. S49
CCCGCGCCCCCACCCGCCCCCCCCCCCCCCCCGCGCGCCGGCCCCCCGCCCCCCCCCGGGCCCCCCCCGACTATGGCGCGCCGCTGCTGCAAGCGCTGCAGGCCGGCGAGCCGACACCTGTCGTCGGTGATGCACACGCCCTGGTGCAGGCGCTGGCGCGCATCGCTCTGGCAGTACAGGGCGCCGATCCGGCGCGGCTGCGGCGCCAGGAAAGCTGGTGGGGCAGGTTGCTGGGCCGCGACGTCACCCGCCAGGCGCAGGCGCAGGCACTGCAGTCGCAATTGGGGGTGCTGGTGCTGCAGGCGCGCGAACAGGCGCAGCGCCTGCAGGGGCACCTGCAGCAGCGCCAAGCCGCCATCGCCCACGCCCAGACCGCTGCACAGGCACTGCAGCACTGGGCCGATGCCGCGCAGCCATTGCTGGCGACGCTGCCCGCACACGCGCAGGCCGGGCTGGCCGCGCGCGTGGACCACCTGCAGCGCCTGTCGGCCCTGCGCGCGCTGGATGCAGGGCAATGGCAACTGTTGAACGAGCAGGACCAGGCGCTGCTGCAGCGATTTGCCCACATCCACGACACCCTGCTGCCGGCCTGGCGGCAGGCCGCACTGGCCGGCCAGGCCCAGGCCCGTGCCGCGCAGGCCGCACAGGCCGCCGACCTGCAGGCACAGATCGACCACGAAGTGGCCGCCGCTCAGGCTAGACTGCGCTGAGCCGGCCGCCGCTGCCGCTTACCCATCTGCAAGGAGACTGCCCGATGACCCAGGACAGCCACATCAACGGCGGCCTCGTGCCGAGCGCCGCCACCCCCGCCACGATCGATGAAAGCACGCTGCAGGCCCTGGGCCTGGTGGCGGACGACCTGCCGCGCATCGCGCAGATTCGCCAAGAACTGGACGACCTGCGCCCCGGCAACCTGCAGGTGTTCGGTCGTGAAGCCGCCACCCGCACCGCCGCGTTCTCCAGCCAACTGCTGGACCAGGTGCGCAACCGCGATCTGGATGCCAGTGGCGAGAAACTGGGCGAAGTCGTGCGCATCGCGCGCAGCCTGAAGCTGGACGGCTTTGCCCAGCGATCGAAGGTGCCGATCATCGGCGGCCTGATCGACCGCCTGCGTGCGTCCAAGGGCGAGCTGGTGCAGAAGTTCAGCGACACCAACGCGCAGATTGAACAACTGCTGGGCGATGTCGGCGCGCAGCAGACGCTGATGGGCAAGCGCGTGGGCGAGTTCGACCGCATGCATGACATCGTGCGCGAAGAACGCCATGCACTAGGCCTGTACGCCGCCGCCGGCAAGCAACGGCTGGCCGAACTGCAGGCCGAACAGCTGGCCGGGCAGGGCACTGACGACCCGCAGCAGCGCATCCGCCAGAGCGAGATCGACAACGCGATCCGCCTGATCGAAAAGCGCGTGTCCGACCTGCTGCTGATGCAGCATGCCGCCGACCAGTCGCTGCCGATGATCCGCCTGATCCAGGCCAACGCGCTGCAGCTGATCGAGAAGTTCAACACGGTGCGCGAGATCACCATTCCTTCGTGGAAGCGCCAGTTCGCGATCCAGCTCTCGCTGGGCGAACAGAAGAACGCGGCCGAACTGGCCACCTCGATCGACGATGCCACCAACGAGCTGATGCGCCGCAATGCCGACCTGCTGCGCCAGGCCTCGGTGGATACCGCGCGCAGCAACCAGCGTGGGGTGATCGATGTGGCCACCCTGCGCCACGTGCACGACCAGTTGATCGCCACCGTGGAAGAAGTGCGCAGCATCCATCGCGAAGGCATGCAGCAGCGCCAGCAGGCCGAAGTGGAACTGTCGCGCCTGCGCGAAGACCTGCAGCAGCGCCTGGCGGCGCCGACCGCGCCCTGAGTGCACCGTAGCGTCGAGCTTGCTCGACTGCGGCCGCCCTCTACTGTCGAACTCGCTCGACTGCCGTCGCCGTAGAGTCGAGCTTGCTCGACTGCCTCGGCTGTGCCTTCGCTCCAGTCGAGCAAGCTCGACTCTACGATCTGGAGCAGTCGAGCAAGCTCGACTCTACAGTTGCTGCATGGCCCACTCGGCCAGCGCTTCCACGCGCGGGTCAACCGGCCCGTCCGGCCAGGCCAGCACCCAGAACCCGCCGGTCGCTGAGAACCCCCAGGGGGCAATCAGTCGCCCGGCGGCCAGGTCTTCGGCCACCAGCGGTTCCGGCGCGATCGCCGGGCCCAGCCCAGCCACCGCTGCTTCCAGCAGGTAGTACAGATGTTCGAAGCCGGTGCCGAACTGCAGATGGTCTGCATCCAGCCCATGTGACTGCGCCCAGCCCGGCCACGCCTGCGGGCGCGAATGGGTGTGCAGCACGCGTTCGAGCAGCAGGGCCGACGGCGCGGCGTGGCGCAGGCGCTGCGCGGCCGGGTGCGAAGGGGCCACCACCACACCCACCCTTTCCGGCGCCAGTTCGCGCACCTGCCAGCCGCGCGGCCAGGGCCCTTCGGCCAGCAGCAGCACCGCGTCCAGCGCCGCCTGCGCCTCGGTGAAGGCCCCGTCCAGCGCCGACCATTGCAGGTTCACCCCGGGCAGCGCCGCCTGCAGCGCGGGCAGCCGTGGAATCATCCAGCGCGCCAGCACGCTGCCGCTGCAGCCGAGTACCAGGGCAGGGGAGGCGGCGGGCCGGCGCAGTTCGCGCACGCAGCGCTCGATGCCGGCAAACGCCTCGCCGCACGCCGCCTGCAGGCGCTGCCCGGCCTCGGTCAGGCGCAGCCCGCGCCCGGAGCGCTGGAACAGCGCCAGACCCAGATGATCTTCCAGCAGTTTCAACTGCCGGCTCACCGCGCCATGGGTCACATGCAGGGCCTGCGCGGCGCGGCCCACCCCGCCCAGGCGGGCGGTGGCTTCGAAGGCGCGCAGGGCGTTGAGGGGCGGCAGCAGGGTGGTGCTCATGTGAGATTTCCTGACAGTACCCGCCAGATAATATCGATATTCCGGTCAGGATCCGTGCGCTAGAGTATCCACCTGTCTCGAACCAGCGGTCGCTTCCATGTCTGCCTCCCCCATTGCCGACTACCACGCCTTCCCGGATGCCCAGGGTCATTTCGGCCGCTACGGCGGCAGCTTCGTTGCCGAAACCCTGGTCGGCCCGCTGCAGGAACTGGCCCAGGCCTACGACCAGGCCCGCCAAGACCCGGAATTCCAGCGTGCCTACGACCGCGATCTGGCTCATTACGTGGGCCGGCCCAGCCCGATCTACCACGCCCAGCGCCTGAGCGACCACGTCGGCGGTGCGCAGATCCTGCTCAAGCGCGAAGACCTGAACCACACCGGCGCGCACAAGATCAACAACACCATCGGCCAGGCGCTGCTGGCCGCGCGCATGGGCAAGAAGCGCATCATTGCCGAGACCGGTGCCGGCCAGCACGGCGTGGCCAGTGCCACCGTCGCCGCGCGCCTGGGCCTGGAATGCGTGGTCTACATGGGTGCCACCGACATCGAGCGGCAGAAGATCAACGTCTACCGCATGAAGCTGCTGGGCGCCACCGTGGTGCCGGTCACCTCCGGCTCGGCCACGCTGAAGGATGCGCTCAACGAAGCCATGCGCGACTGGGTGACCAACGTGCAGGACACCTTCTACATCATCGGCACCGTGGCCGGCCCCGATCCGTACCCGCGCATGGTGCGTGACTTCAACGCCATCGTCGGCCGCGAGGCGCGCGAGCAGATGCTGGCCGAATACGGCCGCCTGCCGGACGCGATCACCGCCTGCGTGGGCGGCGGCAGCAATGCCATCGGCCTGTTCCATGCGTTCCTCAACGATCGCCAGGTCGAGATCGTCGGTGCCGAAGCGGCCGGCGACGGCATCCATACCGGCCGCCACGCCGCGTCCATCGCTGCCGGCCGCCCGGGCGTGCTGCACGGCAACCGCACCTATGTGCTGTGCGACGACGATGGCCAGATCATCGAAACCCATTCGGTGTCGGCCGGCCTGGATTACCCCGGCGTCGGTCCGGAGCATGCGTTCCTGGCCGACAGCGGCCGCGCGCGCTACCTGGGCATCACCGATGAGGAAGCGCTGCAGGCCTTCCACCTGCTGGCGCACACCGAAGGCATCCTGCCGGCACTGGAATCCAGCCATGCCCTGGCGCAGGCGATCAAGCTGGCGCGCGAGCGCCCGCGCGACCAGATCGTGCTGTGCAATCTGTCCGGTCGTGGCGACAAGGATGTGCACACCATCGCGGCGCGCGAGGGTCTGGTGCTGTGAACGGCGTGCTGCGCCATGGCGGCGTGCTGGCGCTGGCCGTCGGCCTGGGCGGCTGCGCGCCACCCGAGCCGCCGGTGCTGGCGCCGGCAGCGGCCACCCCGGCGGCGATCGCCGACGCGCAGCACCCGGCCAGCAACGATGACGACCTGGCGCATCGCCCCATCGATGACGCCCCCGCTCCTGCACCCGCCGCCGCGCCGGCCGCAGACGAAGCACCTGCGGTGGTGTCCGTAGCGCTGGACCATGCCGGCGATGTGCTGGTCGGCCAGCGCTTCAGCGAACTGCAGGGGGAGAGCGAATGGCACTCCGCCGGCCTGCACGAAGCCACCCAGGGGCGCTGCGAGTACTACGAGCGCGGTCTGTTGCCCGAAGGTGTGTCGATGCTGGTGCAGGACGACGATGTGGTGCGCTTCGACCTGGCGCCCATCGATGATTCCGGCCAGGTGGTGCTGCAGCCCGGTCCGTTCGGGCTGCACCTGGACATGCCCCGTGCGCAGGCCCTGCAGCGGCTGCCCGCCGGCACCAGCGCCCAGCCTCACGGGGCCGATGCGGAAACCGGCGAAAGCCTGCTCTGGCAGGACCCGGGGTCGGACCTGGCGATCCGGGTGGAGATCGTCGATGGCGTGGTATCGAGGATGTACTGGGGCGCCAGTGGCGCCGTTGAATTGATTGAAGGATGTAGCTGAAATGTCCGTTGAACGTATCGATGCCTGCTTTGCCCGCCTGCGTGCCGCCGGCCGCAAGGCACTCATTCCCTTCATTACCGCCGGCGACCCGTCGCTGGAGGCCACCGTGCCGGTCATGCATGCGCTGGTCGAGGCTGGCGCCGATGTGATCGAACTGGGCGTGCCGTTCTCCGACCCGATGGCCGATGGCCCGACCATCCAGCGCAGTTCCGAACGCGCGCTGGCGCGCGGCGCAGGCAGCCGCTACGTACTGCAGGCGGTGGCCGAGTTCCGCCAGCGTGACACGCAGACGCCGGTGGTGCTGATGGGCTACCTGAACCCAGTTGAGATCCACGGTTACGCGGCGTTCGCGCAGGCGGCCGTGCAGGCCGGCGTGGATGGCGTTCTGCTGGTCGACCTGCCGCCGGAAGAGGCCGGCGAGGCGAAGCAGGCCTTCGATGCGGCCGGGCTGGCGCTGGTGCTGCTGGCCTCGCCCACCACCAGCGATGCGCGTGCGCAGACCCTGCTGTCGCTGGCACGCGGCTATCTGTATTACGTCAGCTTCGCTGGCGTTACCGGCGCCTCCGAACGCCTGGACAGCCAGGCCGCAAGCGCGCGCCTGCAGGCCCTGCGCGCCGGGGCGAGGGTGCCGGTGGTGGCCGGCTTCGGCATCAAGGATGCCGCCAGTGCCGCGGCCATGGCCGTGCAGGCCGACGGCGTGGTGGTCGGCAGTGCGCTGGTCGCGGCGTTGGCCGATGCCGCCTCGCCGGAACAGGCGGCGCAGCAGGCGCACGCATTCCTGGCGCCCCTGCGCCAGGCCCTGGACGCCTGACGCTGGCGCTGGTGCTGGGGCGTGCCCGGCGCTGCCCGCGCGAGCTTGTCGCGCTAAACGTACGTCACAGCATGGTTTTTTCCCGAACCCCCGGCAACCACGCGGGGGTGCACGGGCAGGGGGAGCGGCGCTAGACTGTCGGCCTTTGCGGCCTTCGGGCCGCCCTGAACGGAAGTGTCCTCCCGCATGAGTTGGCTCAGCAAGTTGATGCCGTCCGGCATCCGCACCGACAACACCCCCAGCAAGAAGCGCAGCGTCCCCGAGGGCCTGTGGGAAAAGTGCAGCAGCTGCGGCAGCGCGCTGTACCGCCCCGAGCTGGAAGAAAACCTGGAGGTCTGCCCGAAGTGCGGCCACCACATGGCGATCCGCGCGCGCGCGCGTCTGGCCGCGCTGTTTGACGCGGACAGCACCACCGAGATCGCAGCGCGCCTGGGGCCGACCGACCTGCTGAAGTTCAAGGACCAGAAGAAGTACAGCGAGCGCATCAAGATCGCGCAGAAGAACACCGGCGAGTACGACGCGCTGATTGCCATGCGCGGCCTGCTCAAGGGCCGTCCGCTGGTGGCGTCCTCGTTCGATTTTGCTTTCATGGGCGGTTCGATGGGCTCGGTGGTGGGTGAGCGCTTCGCGCTGGCCGCCGAAACCGCGCTGGAAATCGGCGCCCCCTACGTGTGCTTCTCCGCCAGTGGCGGCGCGCGCATGCAGGAAGGCCTGTTCTCGCTGATGCAGATGGCCAAGACCTCGGCCGCGCTGGGCAAGCTGCGCGAGGCCGGCCTGCCGTACATCTCGGTGCTGACCCACCCGACCACCGGTGGCGTGTCGGCCTCGTTTGCGATGCTGGGCGACATCAACATCGCCGAACCGCAGGCCCTGATCGGCTTCGCCGGCCCGCGCGTGATCGAACAGACCGTGCGCGAAAAGCTGCCCGAAGGCTTCCAGCGTTCGGAGTTCCTGCTCGAACATGGCGCCATCGATCAGATCTGCGACCGCCGCGAAATGCGTGACCGCCTGGCCGACCTGCTCGCCATGCTCGGCCGTCAGCCGCGGCCGGAGGTGGCTTGATGGGAGGCCGCAAGTACTTCGGTACCGACGGCATCCGCGGGCGCGTCGGCCAGAGCCCGATTTCGGCCGATTTCGTGCTGCGCCTGGGCAATGCCCTGGGCCGCGTGCTGGTGGCCCAGCGTGGCGCGCATGGGCGTCGCCCGATCGTGGTGATCGGCAAGGACACCCGCATTTCCGGTTACATGTTCGAAGCTGCGCTGGAAGCGGGCCTGGTCGCCGCCGGTGCCGACGTGCAGCTGCTGGGCCCGATGCCCACGCCGGCCGTGGCCTTCCTCACGCGCACCCTGGGCGTGGATGCCGGCATCGTCATCAGTGCCTCGCACAACCCGCATTACGACAACGGCATCAAGTTCTTCTCCGCCCAGGGCGAGAAGCTTGATGACGCCACCGAACTGGCGCTGGAAGCAGCGCTGGACGTGCCGTTCACCACCGCCGAATCGGAGCAGCTGGGCAAGGCCGCGCGTGCCCGTGAAGCCGTGGGTCGCTACATCGAGTTCTGCAAGGCCAGCGTGCCGCGCTCGTTCGATCTGCGTGGCGTTCGCCTGGTGCTGGACTGCGCACACGGCGCCACCTACCAGATCGCGCCGCTGCTGTTCCGCGAGCTGGGTGCCGATGTCATCGGCATCGGTGCCGAACCCAACGGCGTGAACATCAACGACGGCGTGGGCTCGACCCACATCGACAACCTTGCCGCCAAGGTGCGCGAGACCGGCGCCGACCTGGGCATCGCCTTCGACGGCGACGGTGATCGGGTGCTGATGGCCGACGACCAGGGCACCCCGGTCGACGGTGACGACCTGCTCTACATCCTGGCGCGCGCGTGGCAGGCCGAAGGTCGCCTGCGCGGCCCGGTGGTCGGCACCCTGATGAGCAACTACGGCCTGGAAAAGGCGCTGGCCGAGCTGCAGATTCCGTTCCAGCGCAGCAACGTGGGCGACCGCTACGTGCACCAGGCGCTGATCGAGGGCAATGGCGTGCTCGGCGGCGAAGCCTCCGGCCACCTGCTGTGCCTGGACCGCGCCACCACCGGCGATGGCATCGTCAGTGCGCTTCAGGTGCTGGTGGCGCTCAAGCGCAGCGGGCAGACCCTGCGCCAGGCGCTGCAGCCGTTGTCGAAGGTGCCGCAGAAGACCGTCAACGTGCGTCTGGGCGATGTCTCGGCCAAGGCCACCGTGCAGGCCGACAGCGTGCAGTCGGCACTGGTGGAAGCACAGCAGGCCGTCAGTGGCCGGGGCCGTGCGTTCCTGCGTCCCTCCGGCACCGAGCCGGTGGTGCGCGTCACCGTGGAAGCCGACGACGCCACCCTGATGCAGGACACCCTGGACCGGCTGTCGGCCGCGGTGAAGTCCGCCGCAACCGCCTGACCTTCGGCTCAGCCTGCAGAATGCAGAACGCCCCGGCAAGCCGGGGCGTTTTCGTTTCCACCGCGCACAAACGCAGGCAATCCCTAGGGCCCGGGCACCATCTTCTTCTGGCGTGCCTTGAAGCCGTTGAACAGCGGCGCCAGCAGCGGGTGGTAACTCTGCGCGATGCGCTTGCGCAGCCAGCTGGCCGGGCGGTTGCGGATCGCGAACCGGTAGATGCGTTCCGGATCGCCACCGACCACGTTGCGGCCAAACGGATGGGTGGTGTGCAGGTAGCGGAACCCGTGCGCGCGGGCGACCTCGATATGGTCCTGGTCGAAATCGCCATACGGCCAGCACAGGGTGTCGGACACTTCGCCCAGCTGCGCCTGCAGTACCTGCCGCGCCCGTGCCAGGTCCTGGTCGATGCCATCGCGGCGCTGCGCGCGGTCCAGGTCCTGCCGCTGCAGCCAGCGGGTGTGGGTGTGGGTATGGCAGTGCACCTCGAAGGTGCCGGCCTCGATGACGGCGCGTGCTTCGCTCCAGCGCATCATCACATCGTCGCAGCGGTTGTCCTGGAAGATCGCCGTCTCACAGCCACGGTGGTCCGGCGTCGGCGGCAGCTCGGCGCCGGCCACGCCGGCATGCGCACGCACCGGGCCTTCGCCCATCCAGCCGGTCACCACGAACACCACCGCGTGCATGCCGTACTTCTGCAGGATCGGGTGGGCATACACCCAGTTGTCCAGGTAACCGTCATCGAAGGTGATCACGATCGATTTGCGGGGCACCGGCTTGCCGGCCAGGAAGCCGGCGTACTGGTCCAGCGTCAGCGACGTCCAGCCTTCGCGCGCCAGCCAGGCAATCTGGCTCTCGAAGTTTTCCGGCGACACGGTGATCATGCCCGGCGACGGGCTTACGTGATGGTGCATCAGCACCGGTACGGTTCGTGCGTCAGCCATGTCCCAGCTCCTTCAGCCACTGGTGATAATAGTATTCGGTGGTTTCGCCGTGGCCGGCCGGGGTGAACCGGTGCGCGCTGCGCATCCAGTCCCAGCCGGCACGGCCCATCAGGCGGCGGCGTTCGGGGTCGTCCACCAGCAGGCGCAGCGCGGCGGTCAATGCGGCACGGTCGCCCAGCCGGGTCAGCAGCGCGTTGCTGCCATCGACCACCATTTCCGGAACACCCCCCACACGCGTGGCGACGATCGGCACGCCCACGAACGCCGCTTCCAGGAACACCGTGCCCGCCGCTTCCTTGTGCGAGGCCAGGGCGAAGATGTCGAAGCCGGCCATCAGCCGGCAGGCACCATCGCGGTAGCCCAGCAGGTGGATCTGGGCCTGCAGGCCCAGTGCATCGCGCAGGGCCTGCAGGCGGGCCATCACCGGTTCGCCATCACCCACCACCACCAGGTGCAGGTTGCGGTTGGCCTGGCACAGCGGTGCGATGGCCTGCAGCAGGTCGGCATGGCCCTTGGGTTCGCGTAGCACGGCCACGCAGCCCACCACGATATCGTCGGCGCTGAAGCCCAGTTCGCCGCGCACCTCGGCGCGTACCTCCTGCAGGCATTGCCACGGGTCCGGTTTGCGGATGTCGCTCCACTGCGGCGGCACCGCAATCGGCGGCACGATGCCGATGCTGGCCGCGGGCACGCCGCGCTCGGCCAGCAGCTGCTTGACGAAACTGCTGACGGTCAGCACCCGGTGCGGCAGCCCGGTATAGGTCAGCAATGAATTGACCGGGCTCATCAGGTGGCGCGAGCGCACCACCAGCGGCGTGCCGCCCAGGCGTGCGCCGGCGGCGGCGATCAACGCATCGCGACGGCTGGTGGTATTGACCACGTCGTAGCGTTCACGGCGCACCAGGCGTGCGACTGACCAGATGCCGCGCAGCAGGCGCGCCAGGCCGCCCATGCGCAGGGTATGCACGGTGAATCCCGCATCGCGGGCCAGCCCGGCCAGGCGCGCCCCGGGCTGGCACAGCAGTGCCACTTCGTGGCCGCGCGCACGCATGGCCTGCATGTGGCGGAAAATGTAGAT
Organism: Stenotrophomonas sp. S49; assembly: GCF_016624905.1. NCBI lineage: Bacteria > Pseudomonadati > Pseudomonadota > Gammaproteobacteria > Lysobacterales > Lysobacteraceae > Stenotrophomonas > Stenotrophomonas sp. S49. The sequence goes on from NZ_JACVUD010000112.1 coordinate 10,172, forward strand.
CTCCTGGCCGCCCATTCCGGTGGCGGCCTCGGTGTGCAGGATGCGCAGCGGGCGAGTCATGGTTGAAGCCGTCCTGTGTTTCAACGATTGCGGAAGCGGGTCAGCGCTTCCCAGGCCGCGCGCAGGCTGGCCGGGTCCGGCGCCTGCTGCGGCAGGGGGTGGTAGCGGCGGTCCAGCGTGGTGGCGTTGCCGAACTTGTCGAACACGTGGATCGCATCGCCGTGGTGCACCGCGCGCTGCGACCAGCTTTCCACCACCAGCGAACGGGTGCCCTGCGGTTCGGCCAGCAGGTCCTGGCCGGTGCTGTAGTCGGCCAGCGCGTTCTCGCAGCCCAGGCCGTGGCGCATCAGCGTCGGTACCCAGTCATCGTGCGAGCTGGTGCGGGCGTCCTGCGCGGCCGCCTGCCCAGGCCAGTGCAGCACGAACGGCACCTGCAGCTGGTAGTCGGAGAAGTTGCCGTTGTGGCCCCAGTAGTTCAGGCCCAGGTCGTTGAACTCTTCGGCGTGGTCACCGGTGACCAGCACGATGGTGTCCTCGTCCAGCCCCTGCGCACGCAGCGTTTCCAGCAGCTGTCCGACCAGGCTGTCGGCGTAGTGCACCGCGGTGTGGTAGCGGTTCAATTCCGGAGTCGGATCGTGGTCCGGGCCGAACTTCAGGAAGTCGATGTCCTCGGCCATGGGCTGGGCGACCGCCGGGTAGTCGGCCGGCATGTGGTACGGCGCATGGGTGGAATCGAGGAAGACAAAGCCGAACCACGGGCGCTTGCCCGCCTGGCTGGCCACGATGTCCTGCTGCAGCGATTCGACGATGGCGCGGTCGCGCCCGGCCGAATCGCGATCGCGCGGACCCTGGTGCAGCTGGCTGCGCACATCGGAAAACACGGTGCGGTCGAATTCGGGGCTGTACAGCGGTGCACTGCCGTACAGGTGCAGGTCGTAACCCTGCTGCTGCAGCACCTTGAACAGCTGCGACCCGCGCTGCTCGGCCAGCATGGTGGGCCAGTAGCCGCCGGGCAGCCCGTACATCAGGCCGAACAGCCCGTAGCGGGTGGCATTGCCGGTGCTGAAGTGCTGTTGGTACACGCGCGAAGACTGCGCCAGCGCAGCCGTATTGGGCATGAACTGCGGGGTCAGTGCGTCCTTGCGCAGTGATTCCAGCACTACCATCAGCACGTTCGGGCGCTGGTGGCTCTGGCAGCGCAGCGGCTGCAGCGGGTAGTTCAGCTGCGCATGGCGCGGGTCGGGCAGGCCGGCCTGCGGCTGGCTGACCACGCCCAGCCGGCGCATGAAGCTCTTGGCGGTGATCGGCTGGGCCCAGGGCAGGTAGTTCCACTGGCTGATGACCGCACGTTCGCCCAGCGCGTCGTAGTAGGCCGTGGCCACCTGGCCGCCGGCCATCAACAGCGCCACCAGCGCCCAGGCCTGCAGCACCCGGCGCCGCAGTCGCGCCGCCGGCAGCAGCTTCCAACAGGCCCAGGCCAGCAGGGCCTGCGCGCCGAACAGGGCGCTGATCATCGCGATCGCCTGCAGCCAGGTCTTCCAGGACAGGCTCACCTGGTCGTGCAGGGCGCCGCCGAACACCATGTTGGCGACCATGGCATTGAGGTGGAAGCGGTACAGGGCGAAGACCTTGGCATCCACCAGCAACAGGCACAGCCACAGGCCCTGCATCACGATGGCCGAAACCGTCAGAACGCGCGCGCGCCGCGGCCACAGGCCCAGCGCCAATGGCAGCAGGCCGGCCAGCGCGCCCAGCGCCAGCAGGTGGCCGGGCAGGGCAACCGACAGGTAGGTCAGGCCCAGTGCGCCCCCGGGGTTGTCGCGCACGGGAATGTTGCCCAGTGCGATCAGCGCCGCCAGCACGGCATTGCCGGCAATGAACAACGACCACCAGGCCAGCCGCTGCCAGCGGCGTTCGGCGCCCGGGGCGGGAGTGTTGAAGGAAGCAGCATCCATGGCGGCGACGGGTTGGGGGAGCGAGGGAGGGCGCGTGTGACGAGAGCGTCAAGACGCGAAGGGCGGCGCATTGTATCGGTTTGTTTCAATGTATCGGTGTGGGAATTGGGCCGATCTGTCACAATGTTCAGGTGGCCCACAGACAGCTGTCGGGCCGAACAGACCCACGACAAGCCAGGAACCGCTGTGAGCCAGATCCCGACCCTCGACATCACCCGTTTCGACAGCGACCGCGAGGCCTTCGTGGCCGAGCTGGGCGCGGCCTACCGCCAATGGGGATTCGCGGGCATCCGTAACCACGGCATCCCGCAGGCCGACATCGACGCGGCCTACGATGTCTTCAAGGCCTTCTTCGCCCTGCCGGACGAGGTCAAGCGCAAGTACCACGTGGCTGGCAGCGGCGGCGCCCGCGGCTACACCCCGTTCGGCGTGGAAACCGCCAAGGGCTCCAAGCACTTCGACCTGAAGGAGTTCTGGCACATCGGTCGCGAGATCGCCGATGACTCCAAGTACCGTGATGTGATGGCGCCGAACCTGTGGCCGATCGAGGTCGAGGGCTTCCGCGAGCGCGGCTACGGCCTGTACCAGGCGCTGGACAACCTGGGTTCGCGCGTGTTGTCGGCGCTGGCCCTGCACATTGGCCTGCCGGAGGACTTCTTCGCCGACAAGACCAATTTCGGCAATTCGATCCTGCGCCCGATCCATTACCCGCCGATCACCACCGACGACATTCCGAACGTGCGTGCCGGTGCCCATGGCGACATCAACTTCATCACCCTGCTGGTCGGTGCCAGTGCCGCGGGTCTGGAAGTGCAGTCGCATGATGGCCAGTGGGTGCCGTTCACCTCGGACGCCGACACCATCGTGGTCAACATCGGCGACATGTTGCAGCGCCTGACCAACCACGTGTACCCGTCCACCATCCACCGCGTGGTGAACCCCCCGGGCGAGCTGGCCCGCCAGCCGCGCTACTCGGTGCCGTTCTTCCTGCACCCGAACCCGGACTTCCTGATCGACGTGCTGCCCTCGTGCATCACCCCGGAAAACCCCAGCCGCTACCCGGAGCCGATCACCGCCCACGGTTTCCTGGAAGAGCGCCTGCGCGAGATCAAGCTGAAATAATGAAAAGGCCGCCGAAAGGCGGCCTTTTTCTTTGCAGGGTTGCACCCCGCACCCGCAGAGGCCAGAGCCAGAGCCAGAGCCAGAGCGGCTCTGGTTTTCTGCTGGTTGGGTGGGGCGGTGTGGGTGGGCAGGACACGCCGCAAGTACGTCCCTGTAGGCTCGT
>NZ_JACVUD010000113.1:0-13260 GCF_016624905.1 Stenotrophomonas sp. S49
AGCGGCGGCATTTTTATTCCAAGCGGCCGGGCGGCGCCCGCCACCCCTGTAGAGTCGAGCCATGCTCGACTGAAGCAACGTCAAGAGCGGAGTATCCGTGGGATGGCGGGTTGGGTCCGGTGGCGGGGGACGCCGCAAGTACGTCCCTGTAGGCTTGGCCGCGGCATCCATGCTGCGGACACCCCCGCCACCGGACCCACCCCGCCTTCGACAGTTGGCCGCGATCTGTCGGAACGGGACGGGGTCGGATCCCATCGCGGCGCGATGGGCTCTGACCCCGGTGCCCGGCGAAAATGAAAACCCGTTCATCTTTCCTACTTTGCCGATTCCGGTTGTTGGTGTGAATTTGGCATCATTGGGGCATTGATCCGATTCCGAGGCATGACGCCATGAAGCGTTCCCGCACCACCGCGCTGCTGTTGATGAGCGCTGCACCCCTGCTGTTCACCGCCTGCCAGAAGGATGAACAGGTGCAGGTGCAGGAAGGCCTGTACACCTCGGTGGAGGCCTGCACCGAGGCCACCGGCGACCCGTCGTCGTGCCGCAACGCCTTTGCCGAGGCCCAGCAGAAGGCGGCCGATGCGGCGCCCAAGTACGCCAGCAAGGAAGCCTGCGAGCAGGACTACAAGCCGGAACAGTGCGTGCAGCAGCACACCTCGGCCGGTACGTCGTTCATCGGCCCGATGATGATGGGCTTCTTCATGTCGCAGATGCTGAGCAACCGCGGCGGCCTGGCCCCGCAGGCGCCGGCGTCGGCACCGGCCTACCAGGACAAGAACGCCGGCTGGGCGCGCCCGGCACCGGGCGGCACCGGTGGCATGAACACCGCCAGCGGCATCGGCGCCGGCAAGGCCGGCCTGGCCCCGGTCACCAGCGAACCGAACCGCGCCGTGACCGCCAGCCGCAGTGGCTTTGGCAGCACCAGCGCGCGCCGCAGCGGTAGCAGCTTCGGCGGCTGATCGATCCATGCAGCGTATCCAGATTGCCGAGCGCGCCCATTGGCGGGCGCGCGCGGAGGAAGCCGGTTTCCGCTTCCACACCATCGACGGCCAGCCGTATTGGGATGAGCGTGCGTACTACGCTTTCACCCTGCGCCAGATCGAACAGGACATCGAAGACCCCAGCGCCGAGCTGCACCAGATGGCGCTGGACCTCGTGGGCGATGTGATCGCCAGCGAGCGCCTGATGGACCAGTTGGCCATTCCGGCGCACTACCGCGACTGGATTGCCGAGAGCTGGCGCCAGCGCCAGCCGCACCTGTACGGGCGCCTGGACCTGGCCTACGACGGCACCGGCCCGGCCAAGCTGTACGAACTGAACTACGACACGCCCACCTCGCTGTTCGAGGCCAGCTTCTTCCAGTGGCAGTGGCTGGAAGACCAGCGCAATGCCGGCCGCCTGCCGCAGCACGCCGACCAGTTCAACGGCATGCACGAGGCACTGGTCGAGCGTTTCGGCGCGCTGGCCGGGCAGTTGCCTCCGCCGTTGTTCTTCAGCGCGGTGGGCAGTTCCGAAGAAGACCGAGGCACGGTCGATTACCTGCGTGATTGCGCGTCGCAGGCCGGCCTGCATGGCCAGGCCATCGCCATCGAGGATATCGGCCTGTCCGAGGACGGTCGCTTCACCGCGCTGGATGACACCGTGATCGGCACGCTGTTCAAGCTGTACCCGCTGGAAGACCTGATGGCCGAGGAATTCGGCCGCGCGCTGCCCGGTTCGGGCATCCAGCTGCTGGAACCGGCGTGGAAGGCGGTGCTGAGCAACAAGGGCATCCTGCCGCTGCTGTGGCAGCGCAACGTGGGCCACCCGAACCTGCTGGAAGCGCATTTCGACGATGGCAGCGCGCTGGCATCGGGCTGGGTGCGCAAGCCGCTGTTCTCGCGCGAGGGCGCCAACATCGAAATGCACCTGGCCGATGGCAGCACCCAGCGCAGCGACGGACCGTACGAAGGGCCGGCGATCATCCAGCGCGCGCACCCGCTTACCCGTTTCGACGGCGGTTACCCGCTGATCGGCAGCTGGGTGATCGGTGACCACGCCTGCGGCATCGGCATCCGCGAGGATGACAGCGCCATTACCCGCGACAGTGCGCGCTTCGTGCCGCATGCGATCGTGGACGAGGCGCCGACGCGGATCTACGTCTGATGGCGGTGCGGCGCAACCGCGATCTGCGGCCGGCGCCGCTGCCCGGTCGCCACCTGGACGATGGCCACGGTCTGTGGCGGTATGCAGACCGCGTGGCCGTGCGCTGCCATCGTTGCGATACCCCGGGCTGGGTGGTGGGGCGGTCTGCAGCAGCGCGTTTCCGGTGCCTGGGCTGCAGCCTGGCGCTGGACGGTGGCAGCGGCAACGCCGGTGCCTGCACCTGTGGTCGCTGCAGCGCGGGCGATTGGGTTGGGCCGGTGCGCTACAGCGGGCATCGCGCCTGCGGCCACTGTGGGCACAAGTGGGTGAGCGCCGCGTTGTATCGCGCGCGTGCCGCAGCGCCGGTGCGCACCTTGATGGGGGATTGCGGCCAGTGTGGGCGCAGCAGTGAAGTGACGGTGAGCGTGTCGCGGGTGCGTGCGCACGAGGCCATCGACCCGCATCTGGGGCTGCCGCTGCGGTTGGTGGAAAAGACGGCTGCCGGGGTGCTGTGGGCGTACAACGAAGCCCACCTGCAGGCCTTGCATGCATTTGCCGTGGCGCCGCTGCGCGAGCGCGCGGGCGTGGCCAATGCCTCGATGTTTTCACGCCTTCCGCAGTGGATGAAGCTGGCCCGTAACCGCGTGCTGCTGCAGCGCGCGGTGGAGCGGTTGCAACGGCGATTGCTGCAGGGGTGATGCGGTGTGCTGGTAGCGCCGGGCCATGCCCGGCGAGCGCAGCGGTGGTTCCCCATCCGCCGGGCATGGCCCGGCGCTACCGCTTCAGAGCAGGCTTTCGCGCTTCACCGACAGGTAGCGTTCCACCAGGGCGGCGGGCAGGGCGTCGGCGGTGACGTCCAGCACCATTACTTTTTCGGCGCGCAGGGCATCGTGGGCCTGCGCGCGCTGCTGCAGGTACAGCGCGGTGGTGCCGGCCTGGGCGGCTTCTTCCAGCGTGTTCACTTCGCCGTCCAGCACCGCTTCCAGCTCGCGTTCGCGCAGGCTGGCCACGCACACCAGGTGGCGACGCTGCAGCAGTCGCACGGCGGCCAGCAGGTCTTCGATATCTTCATCGCGCACGTTGCTGACCAGCATCACCAGTGCGCGCCGCTGCTGGCGCAGCGATACCTCGGTGGCGGCGGCCAGGTAATCGGTGGCCACCGGCTGCGGCTGCAGGTCGTAGCTGGCGCGCAGCAGGTGCTGCACCGTGCCCATGCCACGCTGCGGGGCCACCCAGCGGCGCTCGCCACCGGCGGCGAACAGGCCCACCGCATCGCCCTGGCGCAGGGCCAGGTAGGCCACCACCAGCGATGCATTCAAGGCATGGTCGAAGTGCGAAAGCCCGCCCTCGCTGGCCAGCATGCGCCGGCCACTGTCCAGCATCAGCAGCAGCTGCTGGTTCTTCTCGTCCTGGTATTCGCGCGAGATCAGCTTGCGCGCGCGTGCGGTGGCCTTCCAGTCCAGCTGGCGCAGGCTGTCGCCGGTGCGGTACTCGCGCATCTGGTGGAAGTCGGTGCCTTCGCCACGGCGGCGCTTCACGTGTGCGCCCACCAGCCGCGAGGCCTGGTCGGCACTGAACAGGGCGAAGCGGGTGAGCGGCACGAAGTTCGGGTAGACCCGCACCTCCAGCGCCGGCGGCAGCGTGCGCTGCTGCCACCAAAGCCGCCACGGTGAACGCAGGCGCAGGTGCACGCCATCGAAGCGGTAGCGCCCGCGCTGCGGCGGCTGCACGTGGTAGTGCAGGGTGCTGGCATGCCCAGCGCGAAGCTGCAGCCGCTGCGGCAGGTCTTCCACGGGCCAGCCGCCGGGCGCCAGGTCGAACACCTGCACGAACTGCGCGCGCGCGGCCTGCAGGCGCAGGCCCACCTGGCGGCGCACGCCCAGGGCCAGCGCTTCGGGCACCTGCCGTTGCACCTGCGGCGACGGCTGCCGGGCCACCCACCAGGCATCCAGCAGGGCCAGCAGCAACACCGCCAGCCCCATCGCGGCCCAGCTCCAGCGCGGCAGCAGGCCGGCCAGCACCGTGCCGCCCAGCGCAGCCCAGGCCAGCAGCACAGCCAGCAGCAGCGGCGCAGGCCTCATCGGCGCGGCGCTTCCACCTTGGCCAGCAGGGCGCCCAGCACGTCGTCCGGGCCCTGGCCTTCAATCTGCAGTTCCGGTGCCAGCGCAATGCGATGGCGCAGGGCAGGGCGTGCGATGTCGCGCACATCGTCGGGGGTGACGAAATCGCGCCCGGCCAGTACCGCCTGCGCGCGTGCGGCACGCACCAGGGCAATGCTGCCGCGCGGGCCGGCGCCGACCGCGATACCTGGCCAGGACCGGCTGGCGGCGACGATGCGCACGGCGTAATCAATCACTTCATCGTCCACGGTGATCGCCGCCGTGGCCTGCTGCAACGCCAGCAGTTCGCCGGCGCCGAGCACGCGCGGCACCTGGCTCAGGTCGAAATCGCTGGCGGCGCGGCCGTGGGTGATCGCCGCCACCATGCGCTTCTCATCGTCCAGCTGCGGGTAGTCGATCAGCACCTTCAGCAGGAAACGGTCCAGCTGCGCTTCCGGCAGCGGGTAGGTGCCTTCCTGTTCCAGCGGGTTCTGCGTGGCCAGCGCCATGAACGGCGGCGCCAGGGTGAACGCCTTGCCTTCGATGGTCACCTGGCCTTCCTGCATCACTTCCAGCAGGGCCGACTGGGTCTTGGCCGGCGCACGATTGATTTCGTCGGCCAGCAGCAGGTTGGTGAACACCGGGCCGCGACGGATCCGGAAGCTTTCGCTCTTCGGGTCGTACACCGCGTGGCCGCTCACATCGCTGGGCATCAGGTCCGGGGTGAACTGCACGCGCCCGTAATCCAGTTCCAGCGCCTGTGCCAGGGCGCGCACCAGCAGCGTCTTGCCCAGGCCGGGCATGCCTTCGATCAGCACATGGCCGCCGGCCAGCAGGGCCACCAGGATCTGGTCCAGTACATCGCTCTGGCCGATGAAGGCGCGGCCTACCGCTTCGCGGATGGCATCGACACGTTCAATCAGGCGGGCGGCAGCGGCGGACGGAAGCTCAGGGGCATCGGTCATAGCAGGGATCTCATCTGGAGCAGCAAGCGGATGCGCTCGCGCAGGGCGGAGGAATCGTTGGCGGCAGGCACGGTCATCGCGCTGGCCACGCGTGTTACAGGCCAGTGCAGCAGTTCGGCAATGGCATGGTCGCGCGCGCTGCCGTCCAGCGCGGCGGCCACCGGCGCGCGCAGGCGCAGCCGCTGCAGGAACAGCGCCTGCACCGCGCGGTACAGGTGTGGCCCCTGGCCGAAGCGCAGCAGCAGTTCGCCGCTGGCGCGCACGTGTTCCAGCAGCGAGCGGCGTTCCACCATCGGCGACGGTTGCGCACTGCCCAGGCGCTGCGAGCGCGCCCACAGCCAGCCCAGGATCGCCAGCAGCAGCGGCACCCACACCGGCCAGCCCTGCAGCACGATGCGTGCGAACAGCGTGGGCGGGCGCTTGCCGTAGACCAGCCAGACGGTGCCACGGCCGTAGTTCGGGTCCAGCAGGTAGCGGGTCAGGTCGCGATGGGACAGGTCATGCAGGCCATCGCGCAGGCGCTCGCCGGCATTCAGCACGCGCCGTTCCGTGTTGGTGCCTGCGCCAGTGCCGCGCATGAATTCCATGTCGGCCAGTACATCGATGCGGCCCTTGCCGTGGCGCAGGCGCGCGAACACCAGGTCGCCGTCTTTGCCCCAGCGCCGTTCGGCGGTGGCGGCGGCGCGGAAACCCAGCGAGAAACGGCGGCCCTTGCAGAACTCCACGTGGTCGGGATCATCGGCCACGTGGAAACGCTGGCATCGGCTGTCGTGGAACAGGCTGTCCACGCCGATGCGGTCCAGCAGCGGACCTTGCGTGGTGCTGGTGGTGTCCTTGCGCCGGGCGGTGGCCGGTGGTGGCGTGCGCAGCAGCAGATGACCACCTTCGCCCACCCAGTCCAGCAGGGCCTGTGCGGTATGCGGTGCCAGATCGCGCGTGTCCTGCAGCAGCACCAGGGTATCCCCCGGGGCCAGCGCCATGTCGCGCAACTGCAGCTGCTGCCGTGTCTGCACCTGCAGACCGTCGGCACGCAGCGCCTGGCCCAGCACGTACAGCGGGTTGAAGCTGGCCTCGCCCTGCGGCGGTAGCACCAGGGTCTGGCTGACTTTTTCGTGGGTGCGCAGGAACAGGATCGTCAGCGGCACGCCGAGTACGATCAGCGCGCCGAGCAACAGAGACCAGAACAGGCGCGGCTTCATGCCTGCCACCGGAACTGCTGCTGCAGCGCTGTGGACAGTGCGTCGAAATCGCCGCGGCTCGGCAGGCGACCGCCGTAGGCGGCGAACTGCCACATGCGCACGATGCGCGCGAACAGCTCGCGGTCACTGGCTTCAGGCATGCGCCGCGAGGCGCGCAGGCACTGCGCTTCGGTGGCGCCGGGCGGCAGCACCACGCCGCTGCGGTCCACCACGGTGCCCAGGCTGGCGCGATACAGCAGGGCCAGCGCCTGGCGCGGGCGGCCTTCGTCCCACAGCCGTGCAGCCTGGGTGGCCACATCCGGTGGCAGGATGTCAGGCAGCACGATGCTGTCTTCGCGGATGGCCGGCGCCGTTCCACCCTTGCGCCGACCGCTGCCGCGCAGCCACGGCAGCCACAGCCGCGCGGTCAGCAGCAGCACCAGCCCCAGCAATCCCAGCCCACCCCACAGGCCCCACTCGGCCACGCGTGCCACCCAGCGGCGTGCATCCTGGCGGGCCTTGCGCGCGCGCTCAGCGTCGGTGTCCGGCTGCAGTTCCTTCTTGTCCTTCTTTTCCGCTTCGTCGCGGTCGATCGGCTGCCATTGGCTGACCTCGCGCAGCGGTCGCTGCAGCGGATCTTCGTAGGCGCGGTTCACCGCCTGGCGGAAGCCGGCGGTATCCACCGGCGCATCGCCGAAGATCACCGGCGGGGTGTTGGCCGGATCCTGCGCGGCGCTGGGGCGCTTGCGGGTGGACTTTTCGCTCTGCTCCGTCGCGGCCGTGGCCGGGCGGGCATCGCTGTCCTGTGCGTGGGCCGGTGCCAGCGGCAACGCCAGGCACAGCAGCAGGACCAGCCACGACGCGGCCGGCAGCAGGCGCTCACGCAGCCGGCGCAGGGCCATTTCCACGTCCCAGGCTTCCATTTCCGTGCGCCGGTTCAGATACAGCCCGAAGCCGGCGCCGACGTACAGCGGGCCGATCAGCGCCGAGGCCAGCCAGCACAGCAGGTTGAACACCAGCAGCGCCCACGGCGGTGGCGCCACGCGCAGCATGTCCCACGCCGCACGCCACGAGTCGGGCAGCAGATCCAGCGGAATGAACAGGAACGCCGAGGCGATCGCGCCCAGCACCAGCACCAGTTCGAAGCCCAGGCACAGGCAGCACAGGATCAGGGCCGCGCCGCCCGCGCCGGACACCACCGCGCGCCGCCGTGGCCCGCGCTGTTCCGGTGCATTGCCTTCCAGCAGGTTCACCGGCAGGCACAGGCTGCGCAGCCCGCTGAAGCGGCGCCAGCCCAGGTAACCCCAGAAGCCGCTGTTGCCCCAGTGCCGCTGCGCACGCAGCGCCGCAAGTGGCGCCACCTGTTCGCCGAAGATGCCGCGCGAGAGCACGTACAGCGGCGCGCGCTCGAACAGCGGTTTGCACCACCACATCAGCAGCCAGGCCCAGCCGAACGCATCCAGCCACCAGGCCAGCGCATTGAACAGTACGAACAGCGGTGCGCTGGCCAGCAGCCAGCTGCCCCACACGCTGCGTGCATGGCGGCGGGCCAGGGCCATGCCCAGTTCCATCGCCTCCCAACTGCTGCGGGCGCGCAGCGCGACGTTCAGGCGTTCAATCCGCACGACTGCCCCCACGCCCACCGCGCCACAGCCACAGCAGCACGCCGGCCCACAACACGCCGGCCACGCTGAACTTCAGCCAGGCCGGAATATCGGCGATGGACGACCAGAAGGCCTCGACGAAGGCGGCCAGCAGCAGCATGAAGGCCACGCCCAGGCACAGGCGTGCGCCGATGCGACCGCCTTCCACCAGCGCGTCCACGCGGCGCTGCCGGCCCGGTGCGAGCAGGCGCATGCCCAACTGCAGGCCCGCACCGCCGGCAATCACGATGGCGGTCAGCTCGAAGGCGGCATGCCCGACCACGAATCGCCAGAACGGATCGCCATGGCCGATCTGCTGCAGGTGGCCGGCCACCGCACCGATGGTGACCCCGTTGAACAGCAGTACCAGCAGCGTACCCAGCCCGGCCAGCAGGCCGCTGGCGAAGGTGCGCAAGGCAATGCCGATGTTGTTCAGGATGTAGTAGCCGAACATCATCCAGTCGGTACCGCTGTCGCGGCCCAAGCGGTCGGCCGAGGGGGCGTACATGCGTTCCATGCTGGCGATCTGCGCGTTGTCCATCAGCAGGTACACGCTGTCCGGGTGCCACTGCACCAGCACGAAGCAGGCGATGGCCGGCACCGCGAACATGGCCAGCGCTGCCCACATGCTGCGCGCCTGGCTGCGCACCAGCAGCGGGAAATCGGCCACCAGGAATTCCAGCGCACGCCGCCAGCGCGTGGGCGGCGTGCGGTACAGCACGTCATGGCCCTGCTGCATCAGGCCTTGCAGACGCTGCACCAGCTGCGGGCTGTAGCCGCGCTCGCGGGCCAGGGCCAGTTGCTGGCACAGCCGCCGGTAGCGCTGGGCGAAGGCGGTATCGCCGGGGTCTGCACTGCCCACGGCAGCGCGGCGCCGGCGCAGCAGACCCGCACGCTGCTGCAGCCACTGTTCCAGTGCATGCCATTCCTGCTGGTGGCGGGCGACGAACTGTTCCTGCTTCATCGCCGGCCCAGCAGCCAATTGGCCATGGCGTACAGGCGCAGCACACCTACCTGGCCGTTGGCGCCGGTAAGCGGCTGGGCCAAGCCGGCCAGTTCCTGCTGGCGTGCCGGCGACAGCCGCGGCGCGCGCTCGGCGAAGGCCATCACGGCGGTCTGTTCCTCCGGCCGCAGCGGCTGCGCCGGGGCCAGCACGCTGTCGATGGTGACCGGCGGCGGCAGGTAGAACGGCGGCGCGTGCACCACCACGGTGCCTGCCACCAGATCGCCCAGGCGCCGCCCATGCGGATCGAACAGGCAGCTGACCAGGCCCAGCGCGTAGGCGAAGGGCAGCATGTCCACGGTGCGCAGCAGGTTGCGGGTGACCGCGCCGGCCCAGCCCAGCGGCGCGCCATCGCGCATCACCACGCGCAGGCCCAGCGCACGCTTGCCGGGGGTACGGCCCCACAGCGCTTCGCAGACGATGGGGTAGGCCCACATCAACAGGAACATGATGGCCAGATAGATGCCGCGGCCGAACTCTTCCAGCAGCGCCAGCGGAATGGCCAGCACGAAGCCGGTGCCCACGCGGATGCCCAGGTCGATCAGCCAGGCCAGCGCACGCGGCATCGGCCCGGCGGCCGGCAACTGCAGCAGCACGCCTTCGGGCGTGACCACCTCGCGGTAGGTATCGAGCATGGGCGCGGCCATCAGGGCGACGGTCGCAGGTGTGGGCGCTGGAGTCCTCTCCGGCGTGCTGCCACGGGCATGGGCGGGATCTCGACGGTTCCTGGTCGGGCCCCGACTTTAGCAGAGCGTGGTGGCCGGCGAGAGGCTCAGCCCAGGTATTCGTTCTTCAACCGCACGTAGTGGTCGGCCGAGTAGTGCAGCGATTCGATTTCCTTGTCGCTGAGCGTGCGTGCCGGCCGTGCCGGGTTGCCCACCCACAGCTCGCCTTCGCCTACTACCTTGCCCGGGCCGACCACCGCGCCGGCGCCGACGAAGGCGTGGCGGGCGATCTGCGCGCCGTCCAGGATGCAGGCGCCCATGCCGATCAGGCTGTAGTCGCCAATGCTGCAGGCATGGATGATGCAGCCGTGGCCGACGGTCACGCCTTCGCCGATCAGGGTGGGGTAGCCGGCCTTGTTGTACGGACTGTGGTGGCTGACATGGATGATGGTGCCGTCCTGCACGTTGGTGCGTGCGCCGATGCGCACGTAATTCACATCACCACGGATCACCGTGCCCGGCCAGATCGACACGTCGTCGGCCAGTTCCACATCACCGATGAGGGTGCATGCCGGATCGATGTACACGCGTTCGCCGAGTACGGGCATCTTGTCGCGGAAAGGGCGCAGCGGGTTCATCGGTGTCTCCAGCATTCGGGGCATTCGCGACGATGATACGCGCGCCGCTGCGCTCGCCGGGCATGGCCCGGCGCTACCGCCTATGCCGGCGCATGCGCGGCCAACATCTGCCGGAACAGATCGTCCAGCCACGCCGCATCCCCATGCCCTGCGGGCAGTCGTGGGCCTTCGGCGCGCGCAGCCAGTTCTGCATCGATGTAATCGCTGATGGCGGCAATGCGCGGCCCGGCGGCGACTTCGGCGTTGGCGCGCTTCACCACCAGCAGCGCATCGATGGCCTCACGCACCGGGCCGTGCGGCAGCAGCCGGTCCAGCAGGTCCTCGAAGGCCATCGGCGGCGGCGTCTGCTCGTGTTCGATCCATTGGCAGGCCAGCAGCGGGCGCAATACGTACAGGTATTTTTTGGTGCGCACCGTGTCGCCACGCAGGTAGCCGCGATGGTTGGAACGGGCCATGTTGAAGTAGTGCCACCAGGTGCCCAGCGGCGAGTAGAAGCGTTCAGCGGCCTGCCACAGCTGGGCCACGGCAGCGCCGTCCTGCTGGTAGATGATCGGCGAGCGCAGCCATTCGATCAGGGTCGGGTTGCACTTGGACACCAGCCGCAATGCCTTGCGCAGGTCCCAGCCGCTCACGTCCAGCTCGTCGTCGATGGGCAGCTCGATCACATCGCGCTGCGCCTCACCGGGACCGGTGGCTTCGTTGACGCTCAGGTACCACGGCTGGCGGTGCACGTAGATGAAGCGCGCATCGTAGTCGCTGTCCGGCGACGAGAAGCCCCAGCCACGGCTGCCCGATTCGCAGGCCAGCAGCACGCGCACGCCATGCGTGCGTTCGATGTCGGCCAGGGTGGAAAGGATGGCGGCGCGCTTGTCCGGCGCGATCGGGTGGATGTCGTCCATGCAGAGCAGATTCGTAGAGTCGAGCTTGCTCGACTGTAACGCACGCGTGGCACATGCATTCGTGTCGACCAAGGTCGACACCTACCAACCTGTTCCGGTAGGTGTCGACCTTGGTCGACACGCAGGCAGGGGGTTACGCCACGCGGCCGCGGCGGGCGCGTTCCAGGTGTACCAGCAGCAGCGAGATCGCTGCCGGGGTCATGCCCGGAATGCGCTGGGCCTGGCCGATGGTCTGCGGACGCACGCGTTCGAGCTTCTGCAGCGCTTCGGCCGACAGGCCGCGCACGATCGCATAGTCGAAATCCTGGGCGATCGGCGTGGCTTCATGCCGCTGCTGGCGCTCGATCTCCTCGCGCTGCCGGTCCAGGTAGCCGGCGTACTTCACGCCGATCTCCACCTGTTCGGCCACCTTGCCGTCGGCCACGGCCGGGCCCAGCGACGGCACCTGCATCAACTGCGCGTAGTCCAGCTCCGGGCGCTTGATCAGGTCCAGTACGTTGGTTTCGCGGCTGACGGCCACGCCCAGCGTTTCCTGCACCTCGCGGCCCAGCGCGTTGGCCGGGGTGGCCCACAGCGCGCCCAGTCGCGCGCGCTCGGCGGTGACGGCGGCCTGCTTGGTTTCAAACGCGCTCCAGCGGCGGTCGTCGACCAGGCCCATCTCGCGGCCGACCGGGGTAAGCCGCTGGTCGGCGTTGTCTTCGCGCAGCTGCAGGCGGTATTCGGCGCGGCTGGTGAACATGCGGTACGGCTCGTTGGTGCCGTGGGTGATCAGGTCATCCACCAGCACGCCCAGATAGGCCTCGTCGCGGCGCGGGCACCAGCCATCCAGCCCGCGCACTTGGCGCGCGGCGTTCAGACCGGCCAGCAGACCCTGCGCGGCAGCTTCTTCATACCCGGTGGTGCCGTTGATCTGGCCGGCGAAGAAAAGGCCGTTCACCAGCTTGGTTTCCAGCGAGGCCTTCAAGCCGCGCGGGTCGAAGAAGTCGTATTCGATGGCATAGCCGGGGCGGGTGATGTGCGCGTTCTGGAAGCCGACGATGCTGCGCACCATCTCCAGCTGCACGTCGAACGGCAGCGAGGTGGAAATGCCGTTGGGGTAGATCTCGACGATGCCCAGCCCTTCGGGTTCCACGAAGATCTGGTGGCTGGCCTTTTCGGCAAAGCGCACCACCTTGTCTTCGATGGACGGGCAGTAGCGCGGGCCGATGCCTTCGATCTGGCCGCTGTACAGCGGCGAGCGGTGCAGCGCGTCGCGGATGATCTGGTGGGTCTGTTCGGTGGTGTGGGTGATCCAGCAGCTGACCTGTTGCGGGTGCTCATCCACCGAGCCGAGGAAGGACATGACCGGCCGCGGCGTGTCGCCGGGCTGTTCGTCCATCACGCTGTAATCCAGCGAACGGCCATCGATGCGCGGCGGCGTGCCGGTCTTCAGGCGGTCTACCTGGAACGGGCGCTCGCGCAGGCGCGCGGCCAGGGTGGTGGCCGGCGGGTCGCCCATGCGGCCGGCGGCGTACTGGGTGGGACCCACGTGGATCTTGCCGGCCAGGAAGGTGCCGGCGGTCAGCACCACAGCCTCGGCGTCGAAGCGCAGGCCGGTCTGGGTGATCACCCCGCGCACGGCATCACCTTCGATGACCAGGTCATCCACGGCGGCCTGGAACACGGTCAGGTTGGCCTGGCCTTCCACGATGGCGCGGATCGCCATGCGGTACAGGTTGCGGTCGGCCTGGCAGCGGGTGGCGCGCACGGCCGGGCCCTTGGAGGCGTTCAGGGTGCGCCACTGGATGCCGGCACGGTCGGCGGCATGGGCCATGGCCCCGCCCAGGGCGTCGATCTCCTTCACCAGGTGGCCCTTGCCGATGCCACCGATGGCCGGGTTGCAGCTCATCGCGCCCACCGTTTCGATGTTGTGGGTCAGCAGCAGGGTGCGCACGCCGGTACGGGCCGCGGCCAGCGCGGCCGGGGGGCGGGGGTGGCCGCCGCCAATGACGATGACGTCGTAACGATGGAAGGACGGGTTCATAGGGGGCAGGTCAGCAAAGGGGG
>NZ_JACVUD010000114.1:0-13058 GCF_016624905.1 Stenotrophomonas sp. S49
CCCCCCCCCCCCGCCCCCCCCCCCCCCCCCGCCCCCCCCCCCCCCGGCCGGTGGTTCAGAAGCGGTAATCGAAACCGACGGTGAAGTAACGCCCGCGCAGGTCGTACTGGGTGAAGTCGTACGGCGCGCGGATACCGGGGAACGAGGCGTCGTACGGCGGTGCCTTGTCGGCCAGGTTCTGCACCTTTGCGTACAGGGTCAGCTGTTCGAAGCCGGTGTAGGCCAGGTACAGGTCCAGCTGGTTGTAGGCATCCACGCGATCCTGCACGGCCGCGGCCGCAGTACTGGCCTTCTGGTCGTAGCCGCTGGTGTAGTACCAGGTCAGCGCCGCCTTTACATCGGCGTAGTGCCAATCCAGCGTGGTGGTGGCCTTGTTCTTGGGCAGGGTGGCGCCCAGGTTGCTGCCGGCGTAATCCACCAGCGGGCCGCCGACCACGGTGGGGCGACGGTAGTCACGCACGTGGGTGAAGGCGCTGGACACGGTGAAGTCGCCGAACGATTCGGTGGGAATGCGCTGGCGCAGTTCCACATCGATGCCCGAGGTCTTCAGGTTGCTCAGGTTCTGGTAGCGGTTGTACACCGCCAGCAGCTTGCCGCGGTCATCGCGCAACACCGCACCGGGCACGTTGTCGGTCACCAGGGTCTGGCTGTTGTTGGTGCCGACCAGGTTGTCCAGCTCGATCTTGTAGTAGTCCACGCTCAGGTTGGTGTTCGACCACGGCGACAGCACGAAGCCGAGGTTGTAGCTGCGTGTGCGCTCAGGCTTCAGATCGTTGTTGCCGACGGTGAAGAACGTGGGGTTCTGGCGCGAGCCCGGCACGTCCGGATCACGCGGATCGATCACGCTGCCGTAGGAAATGCTGGTGCTGTTGGAGTTCTCCGACAGCGACGGCGCGCGGAAGCCCTTCGAGGCCGAGGCGCGCACCAGCAGGATGTCCAGCGGCTGCCAGCGCAGGCCCAGCTTCGGCGAGAACGCATCGCCGAAATCGCTGTAGTGGTCGGCGCGCGCGGCGGCGGAAAGTTCCAGCGTGGAGGCCAGCGGTACGTTCACTTCGGCGTAGGCTGCGGTGACCTTGCGCTCGCCATGCACTTCGGCGATGGCCGGGCGGATCTGCAAGCCGGCGTCGATCTGCCAGGGGTTTTCCGAATCCAGCTTTTCGCGGCGCCATTCGGCACCGGCGGCGAAGCCGATATCACCGGCCCAGGTGCGGCCCAGCGTGCCCGACACCTTGGCATCGATGCCCTGCAGCACCGATTCGGCCGGGCGCAACGTGCTGATGTTGATCGCGTTGATGACCTCGGCCGGGGTGGCCGACGGGTTCAGCAGGTTGTAGCTGCCCGTGGCCAGCGCATCGGCCAGGGCCCAGCGGTTGGCGAAGCCACCGGACACCGTTTCGCGCTCGCTGCTGCGTGCGCCGAAGGCGCCCACTTCCCAATCCCAGTTGTCGGTGCTGCCGCGCAGGCCGACCAGGCCACGGTAGGCCTGCGAACGGTTGGTCTTGATGGTGCCGCCCAGGTCGAAGAAGGTGTATTCGATGGGAATGGCGCGGCCATACGGGTTGTACGGGCTGCTGGCCGGCAGGTTGGAGGACACCGGTTCGGCCAGCCCGGTATCGGCATTGAGCGCGAAACGGCCACTTTCCAGGGTGAAGTACGGGCTGCTGCCGAACCAGGACACGCCCTTGATATCGCTGTACAGCACTTCGCCGAAGGCTTCGACGTTGTCACTGACGCGGAAGGTGCCGTTGACGTAGGCCTGCCAGCGCTTGGTGGACGGAATGAGGGTGGTGTACGGCGCCTGGTTGAAGCCGCAGGTGTTGCCGGCCAGGCCGTCGATCGGCGCGCTGGCCACCAGGGTGGTGCCGGTGGGGCAGTTGCCGTTGGCGTCCAGCATCGGCACCGAGACGCCGTTCACCAGATAGCGTGCGCCCTTGGCCGACCAGCCGTTCCAGCGGCCGCCGGGCTGGTCGCTGTAGATGCCGCTCTTGGTCAGGTCGCGCTGGTCCTGGTCCAGGCGATCGCGGTTGTAGCCTTCCAGGCTGACCAGGATGTTGTAGCCGTCCTTGTCCAGGTCGCCGATGCCGCCGACGAAATGCAGCTTCTGTTCGTCCAGCCCGCCCTGGTCGGCGGTGCCGGTGCTGCCGCCGACTTCGGCGCCCTGGAAGTTCTGCCGGGTGATGATGTTGACCACGCCGGCCACGGCGTCCGAGCCGTACACGGCCGAGGCGCCGTCCTTGAGCACTTCGATGCGTTCAACGGCCACCAGCGGCAGCGCGTTGAGGTTGACGAAGGTGTCCGACAGGCCGCCGGCCGGGAAGCCGTAGTTGGCCAGGCGACGGCCGTTCAGCAGCACCAGCGTGTTCTTCTGCGAAAGGCCGCGCAGGCCGATGCCGGCCGAACCCGATGCCCAACCGTTGTTGGTGGTTTCGTTGGCGGCGTTGCCGGTGTTGGCCGAGATCGAGCGCAGCACGTCGGCCACAGTGGCCTTGCCGCTGGCCTGCAGCTGCTCGTGGCCGATCACCTGCACGGGGTTGGAGGCTTCGGTGTCGGAGCGCTTGATGTTGGAACCGGTAACGCGCACGGCGGCCAGGGTGCTGGCCTCGCCGCTGGCGTCGGTGGAGGTGTCGGCCGCCGCGGACAACGGCGTGGCCAGGGCAGCCGCAAGGGCCGCTGCAAGGAGGGTGTTCTGGGGCATGACGTTCGTGGGGTGGTGGTGACGACAAGTTCCGCAGTAGTCCATGCCTGACCCGGTCCGGACCAATAACATCTCTTCATACGGATATAAGAGAAGCTAACATCTCTTTATCAAGATGGAAATGAAATGTTTACATCAGCAACCGATGCCAGGGGGCCAGCGCGCGGTTGGCGGCGTACAATCGCGGCATGGAAATCTTCAAAGTCTTCATGCTCGAGGCGGCGCACCGCCTCCCCAACGTGCCGCCGGGGCACAAGTGCGCGCGCCTGCACGGCCACTCCTTCCGGGTGGAACTGAAGGTGGAAGGCGAGCCCGGCGCGCAGACCGGCTGGATCATGGATTTCGGCGACGTGAAAGCGGCCTTCCAGCCGATCTACGAGCGCCTGGACCACCACTATCTGAACGACATTCCGGGCCTGGAAAACCCCACCAGCGAGAACCTGGCCGTGTGGATCTGGAACGAGCTGAAGCCGGTACTGCCCGCGCTGAGCGAGATCACCGTGCACGAAACCTGCACCTCCGGCTGCCGTTACCGCGGCCCGGGCGGCTGATCAAGCCATTGATCCTGAAGGTATTTTGAAGGCGCCTTGGGCGCCTTCGTTATTTTTGTTGCAATGCGGCATGATCGGCGTATGCTGCATTGCATCAACTTCTTCGACGCAGCCATGGCCAACGCCTTCGCCGATCGTTTCAGTGATGCCACCCGCCAGCTGGCGGCGGCCGCCACCCGTGCAAACCGGATGGCGCTGGAGAACGCGGAAAGCATGTTCGGTGTGCAGTTGAAGGTGATGGAACGCAACCTGACCGCGACCGGCGGCTGGCTGGGCGAACTGGCCCGCAGCGAGGACCCGGCAGGTTTGCTGCCCAAGGGCGCACAGCTGTGGCAGGACAACCTGCAGCGGCTGGGCCAGGCCCAGCAGGACATGGTCGATCTGGGCCTGCAGGCCGGAAAGGCCTGGTCTGAACTGGTACAGGGCCACAACGAATCCACGGCGGACGCCACGGCCAACAGCCACTGACGTTACGCCCACGCTCATTGCATGGGTCCCTCCCCCCATGCAATCCGGACCCGGCAGATCCCTCCCTCTGCCGGGTCTTTTTATGCCTGCGATTCGGCCAGGCGCATCCACGCATGGCGTGGATCTACCGACGATGGGTCCGGTCGCGTGCATCACGGTAGTGCCGGGCCATGCCCGGCGGGACGGCGGCGCGTCAGGCCGCCGCGCTGTCCGCACGCGGCAGGCTGAACACGAACAGCGCCCCCTGCGCGCTGTCACGCAGTTCGATGCGGCGGCCATGCAGCTGCACGATGCGCTGCACGATCAACAGGCCCAGCCCGCCGTTGTCGCCACGCCGCGCGCCCAGCGCTGCCGGTGCCTGGAACAGGCCATCGCGCAGCGCCGGTGCCACGCCGGGGCCATCGTCGGCCACGCTCACCTGCACGCTGTCCTCTGTGCCGCGCAGGGCCAGCGTGACCTGCCCCCCATCCGGCGCGTGGCGCAGCGCATTATCCAGCAGGTTGGTCAGCACGCGCTCCACCAGGCCCAGATCGGCGCGCACCAGCGGCAGGCCCTGCGGCACGTCGGCGTGCAGCCGCTGCCCGCGTGCCTGTGCCGCCAGCTCGAACTTCTGCAGTACGTCCTGCACCAGCTCGGGCAGCGCGAACACCTCCCATTCCAGGCGCACTTCGCCGTGTTCCAGCCGCGCCAGTTCGAACAGCGCGCGTGCCAGTCGGCCCACCTTCGCGCTCTGCGCCAGGGCGATGCCCAGATAGCGGCGGCGTTCATCCGCCGCCAGCGTGGCCTCCTTCAGCGCCATGGTTTCCAGGTAGCCATGCAGCGACGACAGCGGCGTGCGCAGATCGTGCGAGATGTTGGCCACCAGTTCGCGCCGCTGCAGATCCTGCTGGCGCAGCTGCTGCCACTGCTCGCCCAGGCGCTGCGCCATCTGCGCATGGGCATGTTCGAGGATCTTCAGTTCATCGCGCTCACCGGGGCGCAGCGGTGCCAACGGCGGCAGCACCGAAGGCGCGTCGATGTCGAACGCCTGGATGCGCCGGGTCAGCCGCCGCAGCGGTCGGGTGACCCAGTAGAAGGCCAGCAGGCCGGCCAGCACGCCCAGGCTGCCGACCAGCACGATCGACCACAGCGTGGTGTTCCACTGGCTGCTGGCGGCCAGATCATCGGCCAGCATCTGCCGGTGCTCGCCCACCAGCACCACGTACACGTAGCCGGCCGGGCGCCCCTGCACCACCAGCGGCGCCACGCTGAACACCTTGCGGCCGCGCTCGCTGCGCGGATCGTCGCCCAGGATCGGCAGCGGCGCGCCTGCAAGCAGGCGGCGCAGCGGCGCCACGTCCACGCGGTCGCGCCGCAGGTGGCCGCTGGGCGCATCGTGGCCGAGGATGCGGCCCTGCTCGTCCAGCAGGTACACCTCCACGCTGGGGTTGACCGCCATCAGCTGGCCGAACAGCGCGCGCACGGCGGCATCGCGCATGCCGCTGGTGTCCATCAGTTCGCTGCGCTGGGCGATGTGCTCGGCCAGGCCCAGCGAAAGCCGCTGCACCACTTCCTGTTCGTGCCGGGTATTGGCGCGCATCTGCAGCGCCAGCAGGGCCATGCAGCACACCAGCATCAGCGCGGCGATCACCGCGGCCAGCTTCTGCCAGAGATTGGGCGTGATCATGCGCCCGCCCCGGCCGGGTCCACCAGCTTGTAGCCGCGCCCCCACACCGTCAGCAGCCGGCGCGGGTTGGCCGGGTCGGTTTCAATCTTGCTGCGCAGGCGGTTGATATGGGTGTTCACCGTGTGCTCGTAGCCATCGTGCTGGTAGCCCCAGACCTGGTTCAGCAGTTCCATGCGGGCGAACACCTGGTCGGGGTGGCGGGCGAAGAACAGCAACAGGTCGAACTCACGCGGGGTCAGTTCCAGCGCGTTGCCTTCCACCGAGGTAGTGCGCGCCACCGGGTCCAGCCGCAGCCCGCCCAGATCGATCGCGCCGGCATCGATGCGGGCGCTCTGGGCCATGGCTTCGGCACGGCGCAGCAGCGCGCGCACCCGCGCCACCAGCTCGGGCATCGAAAAGGGTTTGGCCAGATAGTCATCGGCGCCCAGCTCCAGGCCGACGATGCGCTGGGTCTCGCTGCCGCGCGCACTGATGATGATGATCGGCACGTAGCGCGCCATCGAGCGCGCACGCTGGCAGACCTGCAGCCCGTCCACGCCCGGCAGCATCACATCCAGCACCAGCGCGTCCCACGGGCCATCCTGTTCCAGCAGGTGCAGGCCGGCATCGCCGGTGGCCGCGTGCATCACCGCATAGCCTTCGTCGGCCAGGTGCATGCGCAGCAGATCAGCGATATGGACATCGTCTTCGACAATCAGGACGCGTTTTGCGGACATCGGCAGCTCGGGGCCAGTGGGGAGGCTGCCCGCATTGTGGCGCGGGAGCGCGGCCGATACCTCACGAAAAATTGAATCCTGCGTGAGGATTCGTTGACCCGGGCAGGCGCAGCATGGCCCCGTCGCCCCTTCCCGGAGTCCGCCATGCCCCTCACCCGACGCCACCTGCTGGGTCTGGGCGGTGCCGCCACCGCCGCTGGCCTGCTTGGCCTGGCCGCCTGCAGCCGGGCCACGCCGGCAGCCGCTGAAGCGCGCCCGCAACGCCAGTTTGAAGTGATGCGCAGCGATGCCGAATGGCGCCGCCTGCTGACCCCGGCGCAGTACGCGGTGCTGCGCCAGCAGGCCACCGAACGTGCCGGCAGCAGCCCGCTGGACCGCGAGCACCGCAGCGGCACCTTCGTCTGCGCCGGCTGCGGCCTGCCGTTGTTCTCCTCGTCCACCAAGTTCGACAGCGGCACCGGCTGGCCCAGCTTCTGGGCGCCGTTGCACAACGCCGTGGGCGAGGACCGCGATACCACCTTCGGCATGTTGCGGGTGGAAGCGCATTGCCGGCGCTGCGGCGGCCATCTGGGCCACGTCTTCAACGACGGCCCGCGCCCCACCGGGCTGCGTTACTGCATGAACGGGGTGGCGCTGCTGTTCCAGCCCGGCACGGCACGGCAGGACGCCGCCGGCGGCTGGCGCGTGCCCGTGGGTGCCTCTTCTTCTGCTGCAGGAGCCTGACCATGCTGTTGCTGTTGCTGTCTTATCTGGGCGGTGCCCTGACCCTGCTCAGCCCGTGCATCCTGCCGGTGCTGCCGTTCGTGTTCGCGCGTGCCGACAGGCCGTTCCTGCGCAGCACCCTGCCGCTGCTGCTGGGCATGGCACTCACCTTCACCGTGGTGGCCAGCCTGGCCGCCGTCGGCAGCCAATGGGTGGCGCAGGCCAACCAGATCGGGCGCTGGGTGGCGCTGGTGCTGATGGCGCTGTTCGCGCTGGCCTTGCTGTGGCCGCGCCTGGCCGACCACCTGCTGGCGCCGTTCCAGCGCGTGGGTGCGCGCTTGAGCGCGCGTGCTGACGCCGCTGATGCCGCCGGCCGGGGTGGCGCCGGTACCTCGCTGCTGATCGGCATTGCCACCGGCCTGCTGTGGGCGCCCTGCGCCGGCCCGATCCTGGGGTTGGTGCTGACCGGCGCCGCCCTGCATGGCGCCAGCGTGGGCAGCAGTGCCCTGCTGCTGGCCTATGCGCTGGGTGCGATGACCGCGCTGGCGCTGGCGGTGTGGGTGGGCGGGCGCGTATTCCGTGCGCTGCAGGCGCGCCTGGGCCTGGGCGACGCCGTGCGCAAGCTGCTGGGCGTTGCCGCGCTGCTGGCCGTGGTGGCCATCGGCCTGGGCTGGGACACCGGCCTGCTGACCCGCCTGTCCACGGTCAGCACCGCGCGCATCGAACAGGGTCTGCTCGATGCCGTGCCCGGCGCGCAACCATCGCCGCCGTCGATGATGATGTCGGCCAGCGCTGCTGCGGCCGATGCACCGTTGCCCATGGAAGGCACCCTGCCCGCACTGACCGGCGCCACCGGCTGGTTGAACAGCCCGCCGCTGGACCGCGAGCAGCTGCGCGGCAAAGTCGTGCTGATCGATTTCTGGACCTACTCGTGCATCAACTGCCTGCGCGCCATGCCCTATGTACACGAGTGGGAACGCCGCTACCGCGACCACGGCCTGGTGGTGATCGGCGTGCACACGCCGGAGTTCGCCTTCGAACGCGACCCGCGCAACGTCATGAAGGCGGTGCAGCAACTGAAGGTTGAGTACCCGGTGGCGCTGGACAACCAGTACGCGATCTGGCGCGCGTTCAACAACAACTATTGGCCGGCGCACTACTTCGTGGATGCGCAGGGCAACATCCGCGCGCACCAGTTCGGCGAGGGCAACTATGCGCATTCCGAACAGGTGATCCGTCGCCTGCTGACCGAGGCCGGGCAGACCGATCTGCCGGCACCGGCCGACCCCGCTGCCGCCGATCTGCAGGGCGTGGCCGCGCAGGCCGACATGGGCAACCTGCGTTCACCGGAAACCTACCTGGGCCATGCGCGTGCCGAACAGTTCGCCTCGCCCGGCGGCCAGCGCGACGACACGCCGTTCGACTACACCCTGCCCGCTGCGCTGCAGTTGAACCAGTGGGGGCTGGCCGGGCGCTGGACGGTAAGCGATGAAGCGGCGCAACTGCAGCAGAGCGGCGGTCGCATCGGTTTCCAGTTCCATGCACGCGACCTGCATCTGGTGCTGGCCCCCGGCGCGGACGGACGCCCGGTGCGCTTCCGCGTGCTGCTGGATGGCAGGCCATTGCCTGCCGCGGACGCCGGCACGGATGTGCGCGCCGATGGCAGCGGCGTGGTCGACGAACACCGGCTGTACCAGTTGGTGCGCCAGCGCGGTGCGGTAGCGCCGCACCGTTTCGAGATCGAGTTCCTTGATGCGGGCGTACAGGCCTACGCCTTTACCTTCGGTTGAACCGGGAGGATGCGATGAAGCTGTCCTTTGAACAGGGAATTGCCGCCGGCGTGGCCGGCCTGGTCGCCAGCGCACTGGTGGCAGGGGTGCTGTTGCTGGACCGGGGTGCCGTGGCCGCCCCGGTTGACGCGCCTGCGCCCATGGCCTTGCCCGCACCGACCGGCGCGGCCGCGTTCGCCGACGATGCCACCCATGCCAGCGTGGTGTTCGCCGGCGGCTGTTTCTGGGGCGTGCAGGGCGTGTTCCAGCACGTGAAAGGTGTGAGCAATGCCGTGTCGGGCTATGCCGGTGGCAGCGCCGCCAACGCGCGCTACGAACGGGTCAGCCGCGGTGATACCGGCCATGCCGAAGCGGTGAAGGTGGACTACGATCCGCGCCAGGTCAGCTACGGTCAGCTGCTGCAGGTCTTCTTCGCCGTGGCACACGACCCCACCCAGTTGAACCGCCAGGGCCCGGACCATGGCAGCCAGTACCGCTCGGCGATCTTCAGCGACGATGCCCGCCAACTGGCAGCCAGCCGCGCCTACGTCGGCCAGTTGCAGCAGGCCGGTGTCTACCGCGCGCCGATCGTCACCCAGATCACCAGCGGCCAGCGCTTCTACCCGGCCGAGGCCTACCACCAGAACTACATGGCCAACTACCCGCAGGCCGCGTACATCCGCTATTACGACGCACCGAAGCTGGCCGCGCTGGGCCGCCAGTTCCCGGCGCTGTACCGCCGCCAGCCAACGCTGGTACCGATGCGCTGATGGCACCCCGCTTCTGTAGAGTCGAGCTTGCTCGACTGCTTTGCCGATCAGTCGAGCAAGCTCGACTCTACCCGGGTCAATCAGTCGAGCAAGCTCGACTCTACCTGGGTCAATCGGTCCAGCAAGCGCGACGCCACGAACCCGCGGCAAAAAAAAACGCACGGCCACCAGGGCCGTGCGCTGCGAAAGTTCGGCCCTGCCCCGATCAGGCCGGTCCGACAGCAACATGCTAGGCTCGCGGGCAAGACGGGTACAGAGCCAGACCATGGCCAGAACGATGGATACAGATGAGCAGGCCGGCGTGGCCGCGCCCCGCTACCAGCGCTTGTCCGACGAGCTGGCCGAAGCCATCCATGGCGGGCGGTTACCGGTGGGCAGCCGCCTGCCCTCGCTGCGGCAGATGGCCTCGCAGCGCCAGCTGAGCCTGAACACCGTGATCGCCGCCTACCGGCAACTGGAAGATGCCGGTCTGGTCATCCCGCGCCCCAAGGCCGGCTTCGAGGTGGCGCCACGGCTGTCGGCGCCGCAGCGCTCGCTGCGTGATGCGCCCTCGGCTCCCACCGCCCCGCAGCAACACGCGTCGATGGCACGGGTGCTGGCCGCGCAGCAGCGCCCCGGCGTGGTCGATCTGGCGTTCGCCGGCCCGCGCGGCCGCCAGTTCTACCCCGGCGCGCAGCTGGCCCGGCACACGGCGCAGGTGCTGCGCCACGGCCAGCACACGCTGGAAACCTACGCACGCACCAACGGCTCACCGCGGTTGCTGGCGCAGATCGTGCGCCGCGGCCCGCGCATGGGCCTGCACACCCATGCCGACCGGCTGCTGCTGACCCACGGTGCGATGGAAGCACTGCAGCTGGCGCTGCGCGCGGTGGCCGAGCCCGGCGATGCGGTAGGCATTGAAGCGCCGTCCTACTTCAACCTGTACCCGCTGCTGGCCAACCTGGGCCTGCGTGCCATCGAAATTCCCACCCACCCGCAACACGGGCTGGATGTGGACGCACTGGATGCCCTGCTGGACCACACCGCGCTGGCGGCCGTGGTGGTGATGCCCACCGTGCACAACCCGCTGGGCTGCAGCATGCCGGTGGCCGAAAAGCAGCGCCTGGCCGAGCTGGTCAACGCCCGCCAGCTGCCCCTGATCGAAGATGCGGTGTACGCCGAACTGCAGTTCAGCGAGCCACCGGCGCCGCTGCTGAAGGCCTTTGATCGCGACGGCTGGGTGATGGTGGTGGGCGGCTTTTCCAAGACGCTGGCGCCGGACTACCGCATCGGCTGGCTCGATGGCGGGCGCTTCGCCGAACGCATCGCGCTGCTGAAATTCCAGAGCACCGGCGGCGAGCCGCAGTTCCTGGCCGATGCCGTGGCCGCCTATCTGGAAGGCGGTGGCTACGAGCACCACCTGCATCGCATGCGCCGGCTGTACCGCGAACAGGTGGGCCGCCTGCGGCAACTGGTGGCCGAGCACTTCCCGGCCGGCACGCGCGCCACCGAGCCGTCGGGCGGCTTCCTGCTGTGGCTGGAAGTGCCCGGCGTGGACACCGGCGAGCTGTTCGAACGCGCGTTGCAGCAGGACATCGTGTTCATGCCTGGGCACGTCTATTCGCGCGGTGCCCGCTACCGCCACTGCCTGCGGCTGTCGTGCTGCCAGAGCCTGGATGCACGGTTCGTCGGCGCAGTGGAACGGTTGGGCGCGATCGCGCGGGAGTTGGCGGCACGGTGATGACCGGCTGGAAACGACGACGGGAGGGTGACGACGGGGTAGAGTCGACTGTCAGTCGACTGCTTCCGGTAGAACGCCTGAAAACCCCGCGCTGCGCGCGATAGTCGACTCTACCGCTGCACCGCGCGCTGACCCGGGCCCAGGTGCTCGCTCAGGGTGACGACGGGGTAGAGTCGACTGTCAGTCGACTGCTTCCGATGGAACGCCTGAAAACCCCGCGCTGCGCGCGATAATCGACTGACAGTCGACTCTACCGCTGGCCCGCGCGCTGCTCTGCGCCCAGGTGCTGGCTCAGGGTTCGGCCGTCGGCACCGCGCAGATGGGGCAGCCGGCCCCAGCAGGGCATCGGCAGGCGCTGCACCAGCGTGGCCATGTTTTCGTCCTGGCGCTGCATGGCCGGGTCGATGTGGTTGCCGATCCAGCCCAGGCACTCCACCCCGGCCGCCTGCAGCGATTGCGCAGTCAGCCGCGCATGGTTCACGCAGCCCAGGCGCAGGCCGACCACCAGCACCACCGGCAGCCGCAGTGCGCGCACCAGGTCCAGCTGGTCCAGCTCTGCCGACAGCGGCGCCATCCAGCCGCCCACGCCTTCCACCACCACGGTATCGGCGGTGGCGCGCAGGCGCTCGAAGGCCGCCACGATCGGCGCCAATTGCACCTGCACGCCGTCTTCGGCAGCGGCCAGCTCCGGCGCCAGCGGCTGCCGCAGCGCATACGGGTTCAGATCGGCATAGGCCGGCACCGGGTCACTGGCCGCCTGCAGCGCCAGCGCATCGTCGTTGCGCAGCCCTTCGCCCAGATCGTGGCTGCCGCTGGCCACCGGCTTCATGCCCACCGCGCGCAGGCCGCGGCGGCGCAGCGCGTGCAGCAGCGCGGTACTGGCCGCGGTCTTGCCGATCTCGGTATCGGTGCCGGTGACGAACAGCGCCGGTGGCAACACGGTGGGCAACGGCATGGCAAGGGCTCCAGCAGGGCAACAGAGCGTTCATTATCGCTGGCCGGGCGCGCTTGCTAGACTGCGGCCATGTTCGCCAACGCCTCGCTTACCGGCAGCAAGCCGGAACAATACGCCCAGCTGCTGGAACAGGCCCGTGGCCTGGTCTACGGCGAGACCGACCGCATCGCCAATGCGGCCAATCTCTCCGCACTGGTCTACCACGCCCTGCCCGACCTGAACTGGGTGGGCTTCTACCTGTACGACGGCAAGGAGCTGGTGGTCGGCCCGTTCCAGGGCCTGCCCGCCTGCGTGCGCATTCCGCTGGACAAGGGCGTGTGCGGTGCCGCCGCCAGCCAGCGCGTGACCCAGCGCGTGGAGGACGTGGATGCCTTCCCCGGCCACATCGCCTGCGATTCGGCCTCGCGTTCGGAACTGGTGGTACCGCTGCTGCGCGGCGATGAACTGATTGGTGTGTTCGACATCGACAGCCCCAAGGTCGCCCGCTTCGATGGTGACGACCAGGCCGGCCTGGAAGCCGTCGCCCGCGTGTTCGTGGAGGCGTTGGGATGAGCGCGGCCAAGCTGCGCAACATCGGCCCGAAGAGTGCGGCCTGGCTGCGCCAGGTCGGTCTGCGCAGCCGCGAAGACCTGGCCGCGCTGGGCGCGGTCGGGGCCTTCGTGAAGGTCAAGCGGGCCGGCTTCAAGCCCAGCCTGAACCTGCTTTATTCGCTGGAAGGCGCACTGCTGGACTGCCACTGGCAGGAGCTGAGCGAGCCGCAGCGCGAAGCGCTGGTACAGGACTACGAAGCGCGCATTGCCGCACACCCGTTGAAGGCCGCCGGCCCGGCCTCGGGCCCGGTGCGCGAGCAGCGCTTCGATGATGACGACAACGACGGCAACGAGACCGACAGCGCCGACGAAGACTGAGCGCGCCGCGCTCGCCGGGCATGGCCCGGCGCTACCGGTGTGCGCGCGTCTCCGCCGGGCGTGGCCCGGTATTCGTCGGGTAGCGCCGGGCCCAGCCCCGCGCCCCCCGCACCGCTGCGGCAGCGCCAGCAGGTAGCC
>NZ_JACVUD010000115.1:0-12933 GCF_016624905.1 Stenotrophomonas sp. S49
GATCTGGATTGGCTGCCAAGGTAAGAAGCAGACCCCATGAGTCCAGCGGCCCGCCCCCAAAGGGGCCCGACACGTTCTAAAATCACAGGCTTGTCCCCCACCCCGATCCCCATGACCCTGCGCCTGCACAACAACCTGACTCGCCAGCTCGAACCGTTCACCCCGATCGATCCGGCCTGTCCGACCCTGTATGTGTGCGGCCCCACGGTCTACAACTACGTGCATATCGGCAACGCCCGTGGCCCGGTGGTGTTCGGGGTGCTGGCCGACCTGCTGCGGCGCCGCTTCGGCGCGCTGCGCTACGCCCGCAACATCACCGACGTGGACGACAAGATCAACACCGCCGCGCGCGAGCAGGGCGTGCCGATCAGCACCATCACCGACAAGTTCGCCGCCGCCTACCGTGGAGACATGGCTGCGCTGGGCGTGGTGCCGCCGGACATCGAGCCGGAAGTAACCGCGCACATGCCGCAGATCATCACCATGATCGAGCAGCTGATCGACAACGGCCATGCCTACGCCGCCGAGGGCCACGTGCTGTTCGCGGTGGCCAGTTTCGATGGCTACGGCAAGCTGTCGCGCCGCGATCCGGAAGAAATGCTGGCCGGCGCCCGCGTGGAAGTGGCGCCGTACAAGCGCGACGCCGGCGATTTCGTGCTGTGGAAGCCGTCCAGCGACGACCTGCCCGGCTGGGAATCGCCGTGGGGCCGCGGCCGCCCGGGCTGGCACATCGAGTGCTCGGCGATGGCCGCCGCCCACCTGGGCGAGACCATCGACATCCACGCCGGCGGCGTCGACCTGCAGTTCCCGCACCACGAGAACGAGATCGCGCAGAGCGAATGCGCCCACGGCGGCAAGGTCTTCGCCCGCTTCTGGCTGCACAACGGAATGCTCAACTTCGGCGGCGCCAAGATGAGCAAGTCGCTGGGCAACATCGAGCGCGTGCACGACCTGGTGCGCCAGCACCCGCCCGAAGCGCTGCGCCTGGCCCTGCTGTCGGCCCACTACCGGCAGCCGCTGGACTGGTCCGATGCGCTCATCGAACAGTCCGCGCGCACCCTGGACCGCCTGTACGGCACCCTGCGCGACCTGCTGGACGTGGATGCTGCGGCCGTCATTCCGGCGTCGGTGGAAGCCACCCTGGACGATGACCTGAACACCCCGCAGGCGCTGGCCGAGGTCGCCCGCATTGCTGGCGAGGCCCGCCGAGCCACCGACCCGACCGAGCGCGCGCGCCTGAAGGGCGAACTGCTCGGCGCCGGGCTGGCGCTGGGCCTGCTGCAGGCCGACCCGGCGCAGTGGTTCGGCACCGCCGCCAGCGAAGGCGACGACGATGCGCGCATCCAGGGTCTGATCGACGAACGTGCCGCAGCCAAGCAGGCTCGCGATTTCGCCCGCTCCGACGCCATCCGCGACCAGCTGGCCGCCGAGGGCATCGTGCTGGAAGACACCCCGCAGGGCGTGCGCTGGGTGCGCAAGCGCGCCTGACCGCCCTGCCCCGGGGGGGGGGCCCCGGGGCCCCCCCCCCCCCCCCCGGGGGCGGCCCCCCCCCCCCCCCGCCCCCACTGCAGAGACCGTTGTGACCGACTCCCCGTTCCCGCTTGAACCCACCGCCGCCGAGGCGCAGAGCGCCATTGCCGAAGAATTCGCCTTCTTCGGTGACTGGTCCGAACGCTACCAGTACCTGATCGACCTGGGCCGCAAGCTGCCGACCTTCCCGGAAGAGTGGAAGACCGAAGAGCACCGCCTGCTGGGCTGCCAGTCGATGGTGTGGATCGTGCCGGAAGGCAACGCGCAGTCGCTGCGCTTCCACGCCATCAGCGATTCGGCCATCGTCTCGGGCCTGATCTTCCTGGCCCTGCGCGTGTACTCGGGCCGCTCGGCCCAGGAAATCCTGGCCACCGAACCCAGCTACATCCAGGACATCGGCCTGGCCCGCCACCTGTCGCCCACCCGCAGTAATGGCGTGGCCGCCATGCTGGCCTTCATCCGCGAGACCGCGCAGGCCCAACTGCAGCGCGAACAGCCGTGACCGCCGCCGCCACTGGAGAGGAAGGCGCGCTGGCCCTGCTGGGCCGGCCCGGCTTTGCCAAGCTGCTGGCCTACCGCATCTTCGCGATGCTGTCCTACCAGGTGGTGGCCGTCACCGTCGGCTGGCACATCTACGAAGTCACCCGCAATCCGTTCTCGCTGGGCCTGGTCGGCCTGGCCGAGGTGCTGCCGTTCTTCTGCGTGGCGCCGTTTGCCGGCTATCTGGTGGACCACCTGCCGCGGCGCCGGCTGGGCATGGTCGCCTGCGCCGGGCTGGTGGCCACGGCCATCGTGCTGACCTGCGTGGCAAAGGGCTGGTTGCCGTTCCAC
The DNA here is from genome assembly GCF_016624905.1 of Stenotrophomonas sp. S49. Lineage (NCBI taxonomy): Bacteria > Pseudomonadati > Pseudomonadota > Gammaproteobacteria > Lysobacterales > Lysobacteraceae > Stenotrophomonas > Stenotrophomonas sp. S49. The sequence continues at coordinate 2,362 of NZ_JACVUD010000115.1, forward strand.
GGGGTCTGGCCGATCTATGCGGCCATCGCCCTGACCGGCATGGTGCGTGCCTTCCTGTCGCCCATCTACAACGCCCTGTTCGCCCGCGTGCTGGCCCGTGAGCAGTTCGCGCGCGGCGCCGGGCTGGGCAGCGTGGTGTTCCAGTCGGGCATGGTGGTGGGCCCGGCGCTGGGCGGCATCCTGGTCGGCTGGGGCGGCAAGGGCCTGTCCTACGCGGTGGCCACCGGCTTCGCACTGGTCGCGCTGGGCTGCCTGGCCACACTGAAAGTGAGCGAGCCGGTGCATGACGGCCCGGCTGCGCCGATCTTCAAGAGCATCGCCGACGGCGCCCGCTTCGTGGTCGGCAACCGCATCATGGTCGGCGCGATGGCGCTGGACATGTTCTCGGTGCTGCTGGGCGGCGTGGTGGCGATGCTGCCGGCCTTCCTGCAGGAGATCCTGCACCATGGCCCGGAAGGGCTGGGTATCCTGCGCGCGGCACCGGCACTGGGTTCGATTGCGGTCGGCCTGTGGCTTGCCCGCCACCCGCTGCAGAAGAACGCCGGGCGCGTGCTGCTGTTCGCCGTGGCCGGGTTCGGCCTGTGCGTGGTCAGCTTCGGCCTGTCCCAGCACTTCTGGCTGTCGGCGCTGATCCTGCTGTTCTACGGGGCGTTCGATGGCGTGTCGGTGGTGGTGCGCTCGACCATCCTGCAGCTGGCCACGCCCGAGGAAATGCGCGGGCGCGTGTCTTCAATCAACGGCATCTTCATCAGCTCGTCCAACGAACTGGGCGCGTTCTACGCCGGCACGATGGCCAAGCTGCTGGGCCTGGTGCCGGCGGTGGTGCTGGGCGGCTGCGCGGTGCTGGGCGTGGCCGGCATTACCGCCTGGAAGAACCCGACGCTGCGGAAGTTGAACCTGCGCGACCTGCAATAAGCTCGCCGTTGTAGAGTCGAGCCAGGCAGTCGAGCATGGCTCGACGCTACAAACAAAAAACCCGGCCAAGGCCGGGTTTTTTGCATGACCACACAACGCTCTGGAATCAGTCGCCCTGCTGCTTCTGCAGGTGCTCCCAACGCTCCTGGGCGTCGATGGTGCGCTCGGCGGTCAGGCGCGCTTCCAGGCGCTCCAGGCCGATTTCTTCACCGGTATCCACGCAGTAGCCGTAGTCACCTGCTTCCAGGCGCTTGAGGGTGCTGTCGATCTTGCCGATCAGCTTACGGTAGCGGTCACGGGTGCGCAGTTCCAGCGAGTTCTCGGTCTCGCGGGTTGCACGCTCGGCTTCGTCGCCGATGTCACGCACTTCCTCGCGCAGGTTCTCGATGGTCTGCTTGGATTCTTCCACCAGGTCACCACGCCAGTTCTGCAGGCGCTGACGGAAGTATTCCTGCTGCAGCGAGCTCATGTATTCCTCTTCCGAGGACGGCTTGTAGCCAGCCGGCAGGATCGGGCGGCCAGTGGCCTCGTCGGTCTTGTATTCGATGACCTTGTACTTGCTGCGCGGGGCCGGCGCCGCCGAACGGGCGGTCACAGCCACGGCAACCTTGCCGACGGGGCGCGACACAGTCTTCGGAGCGGTATCAGGATTCACGGCAGATTTCACGGCGGTCTTGGCAGGCGATTTCGAAACGGGCACGGGATTCTTGGATTGCGGGGCCTTCGATGCAACCGGGGCTGCTGCCGCAGCCGGCTTGGGGGCCGGAGGGGCAGCAACCACGGGGGCGGTCTTGGCCGGGACAGGCTTGGCCGGAGCAGGCTTTGCGGCAGGCTTCGGTGCGGACTTCACTACGGGGGCCGGGGCCGGCTTTGCAGCCGGCCTGGCAACATTCTTTGCGGCCTTCTTTACAACGGCAGGTACGGGCGCCGGTTTAGCGGCAGCCGCCTTTTTCGCGGCGGGCTTGGCAGCACCCTTGCTGGCCACCGGCTTCGGTGCCGGCTTGGGCGCGGCCTTCTTGGCAACCGGTTTGGGCGCTGGCTTGGCGGCAGCCTTCTTCACCGGAGCAGCCTTGGCAGCGGTCTTCTTCGCCACCGGGGCCTTCTTCGCCGCGGCCGCAGGCTTGGCCTTCGCCGGCGCGGCCTTCTTGGCCACGGCGGGTTTGGCGGCCTTGGCCGGGGTCTTCTTTGCGGTGGCCTTCCTGGCCGCCGGTTGCGATGACGCCGCCTTCGCTGCCGGCTTGCTGGCCGACTTCGGGGCAACGGGCTTGGCCGCCAACTTCTTCACAACAGGCTTGGCGGTTTTCTTGGCGGCCTTGACGGCCTTCTTTGCAGTTTTTTTAGCAGCCACGAAACGCTCTTCCTTGGATTCCCCGGGGCCCGGGAAAGCGGGCCTTTATAGCCTACCCGACCGGCAGCAGCAACCTTGGGGGCCTGCTCCATTCAGTCCTGGAGCCAGCGGGCCCAACGTGGCGGCCCGAACAACCTGGCCGCCCTGCGCGGTGCGGAACCTGGCCGGCACCTGCAAGGGTGCCAGCACCGGTCGCAGGCCATCGGCGACATGCGACCAACGGCCCATCCTGCACAAATGCGGCCTTCATGCCAACTGGCATAAGATGACTGGGTGATCTCGCGCCTGCTCATCGCCCTGCTGCGCTTCTACAAGCGCTTCATCAGCCCCCTGCTGGGGCCGCGCTGCCGTTTCGTGCCCAGTTGTTCTGAATACGCGATGGAGGCCATCGGCCGCCACGGCCCGCTGCGCGGCAGCTGGCTGGCCGCGCGCCGACTGGGCCGCTGCCACCCCTTCCATCCCGGCGGCTTCGATCCAGTGCCCGAGTCTTCCCACGCTCCTTCTTGCCGTTGCACAGGAAAACACTGACATGTCCTCCACCCTCATCACCAATGCCCGCATGGTCAACGAAGGCCGCACCTTCGACGGCGACCTGCGCATCGAGAACGGCCGCATCGCGCAGATCGGCAGCGGGCTGACCCCGCGCGACGGCGAGCAGGTGGTGGACGCGGCGGGGCGCTGGCTGCTGCCCGGCATGATCGACGACCAGGTGCATTTCCGCGAACCGGGCCTGACCCACAAGGGCGACATCGCCAGCGAATCGGCGGCGGCCGTGGCCGGTGGCCTGACCAGCTTCATGGACATGCCCAACACCAACCCGCCCACGCTGGATTCGACCATCCTGGAGGCCAAGTACGAACTGGCCCGCGGCCGCGCCTGGGCCAACTATGGCTTCTACCACGGCGCCAGCAACGACAACCTGGAAGCGATCCGCGCACTGGACCCGAAGAAGGCCCCGGGCGTAAAGGTGTTCATGGGCGCGTCCACCGGCAACATGCTGGTGGATGACCCGGACACGCTGGATGCGATCTTCCGCGAATGCCCGACCCCGATCATCACGCACTGCGAAGACACGCCGATGATCGATGCCAACCTGAAGGCGTTCCAGGAAAAGTACGGCGATGCACTGACCCCGGACATGCACCCGGACATCCGCTCGCGCGAGGCCTGCATCAAGTCGACCCGCCTGGCCATGTCGCTGGCACGCAAGCACGGCACCCGCCTGCACGTGCTGCACATTTCCACCGCCGACGAACTGGCGCTGTTCGAGAAGGGCCCGCTGATCCGCGCCGACGGCAGCCGCAAGCAGATCACCGCCGAAACCTGCGTGCACTTCCTGCACTTCGCGCGCCCGGATTACGCGACCAAGGGCAACCTGATCAAGTGCAACCCGGCCATCAAGGAAGTGTCCGACCGCGAGGCGATCACCGCCGCGCTGGCAGACGATGTGCTGGACGTGCTGGCCACCGACCACGCCCCGCATACCTGGGAAGAGAAGCAGAAGCCCTATGCGCAGGCGCCGTCGGGCCTGCCGCTGGTGCAGTACGCCCTGGTGGCCGCACTGGAGCGCGTGCACGAAGGCAAGCTGACCCGCGAGCAGGTGGTGCAGAAGTTCGCCCACGCCCCGGCGCAGCTGTTCGACGTGGAAGAGCGCGGCTTCCTGCGCGAAGGCTACTTCGCCGACCTGGTGCTGGTGGAAGACGTGCCGTTCACCGTCAAGCGCGAGGACGTGCTGTCCAAGTGCGGCTGGTCGCCGTTTGAAGGCACCACCTTCCGTTCGCGCGTGGCCTCGACCTGGGTGAACGGCCAGCTGGTGTGGGACGGCAGCAAGCTGGTGGGCGAACCGGCCGGCCAGCGCATGACCTACGACCGCTGATGCGTTCGGCACTTCTGTTCGGGGCGCTGCTGTTGGCCGCGCCCCTGTTCACCGCACCGCCGGCACGGGCGCAGGATGGCATCGGCAGCCTGATCGACAGCCGCGTGGTGTTCCCGCCCAGCGCCTCGCAGGGCGCCATGGTGATCGGCAAGGTGCCGGCCGGCAGCCGCGTGCGCTACGCCGGCCGCGACCTGCGCGTGAGCAACTACGGCAGCGTGGTGTTCGGCATCGGCCGCGACGAGAAAGGCCCGCTGCAGGTGCAGGTGCAGCGCCCGGATGGCGGCAGCGAGACGGCCACGATTTCGGTGACCCCGCGCGACTGGCCGACCGAGCGCGTGAACGGCGTGCCGCCGAAGACGGTGAATCCGCCGCCGGCGATTGCCGAGCGCATCAAGCGCGAACAGGCGCAGGTGACCGCGGCGCGCGCCCGCGATGACAACCGCACCGATTTCACCCAGACCTTCATCTGGCCGGTGCAGGGCCGCATCAGCGGCCGCTTCGGCAATGCACGCGTGTACAACGGCCAGCCCGGCGCAGGCCATTCCGGCATGGATATCGCGGTGCCGACCGGCACCCCGGTGAAGGCGCCGGCCGCCGGCGTGGTCACCTTCGCCGGCCCTGATCTGTACCTGACCGGCGGCACGCTGCTGATCGACCATGGCTACGGCATCAGTTCGAACTTCCTGCACCTGTCACGCATCGACGTGAAGGTGGGGGATCGTGTCGAGCAGGGTCAGGTGATTGCCGCCGTCGGCGCTACCGGCCGCGCCACTGGCCCGCACCTGCACTGGGGCATGAACTGGTTCGATACCCGCATCGACCCGTTGCTGGTGCTGGAACGCAAATAACGCGCGCAATGCGCTTGGGTGGGGTCATGATCCGGTAGCGCCGGGCCATGCCCGGCGAGCGCATTGCGCCTTGGTAGGTGCCGACCTTGGTCGGCACGATCCCCAGAGCGTGCGGACCAAGGTCCGCACCCACCAACAGCGATCAGCCGCGTGCGGCCCACCACACGCGCAGCAGCGTGCGTACCGGGGTGGCTTCGATCGGCTTGCCTGCGGCCTGGGCGGCCACGCGAGCGCGGGCCAGGCTGGACCAGATCCGGCGCGGGCGCGGGCCGGGCACACGGGTGCCCCACCCCTTCAGCAGATGCTGCGCCCAGCGTTGGCTGGCCGTGCTGGCGTCCTCGTCCAGCAGGCTGCGCGGCACACCGGCCACGCCAGCGTCCTGCAGGCGCTGGGCCAGGGTCTGCAGTTGCACGGCACGGCCTGCGCCCTTGCGCGGGGCGTCGTTGAACAGCACGGCCTCCACCGCCGCCACGGCCTCAGCGTACTGGGCCAGCGCACGCTCGGCGCCGGCGGCGTCCAGCGCGACCGTGCGTGCCTCGACCAGATCCGGCAGGGCCTCGGCCAGCTGTGCCCATGGCGCACGCACCGGCTCCAACAGGCGCCCCAGCGGATGGCGCGAGCGCTGCCCGGCCCAGCTGCGCAGCTCTTCGCCCCACCATGCCAACTTGGCGTCGGCCGGCAGCGGATCGCCACTGGTGTTGAGCATGTCATCGAATTCCTGCAGCAGCGCGAACCACGCCACGGCCAGGTCACGTTGCGGCTCGGCCACGAAGGGTGCGGCCACCGACCATTCCGGCCAGCGGCTGCGCCACTTGTCGAGGAAGCTTTCCAGCGCGGTACTGCTCACTACGTTGTTCCTTACGGCTGGGCCGGGGCTGCCGGCCGGGTCGGCCACAGACTGGCCAGTTGCAGAAGTTCGGCGTTTTCCACCAGCACGTCGGCCTGCCAGGCCAGCGGATCGTCGCTGTGCAGGCGGTAGCCCCACAGCGCAGCCACCGACGGCATGGCCGCCGCACGCGCGGCGAGGATGTCGCGCTCGTCGTCGCCCACGTACACGCAGTCTTCGGCGGCAACGCCCATGGCCTGCGCGGCATGCAGCAACGGCAGCGGGTGCGGCTTGCGTTCGGCCAGCGTATCGCCACCCACCAGCACCGCGCAGCGCTGCTGCCAGCCCTGCTGCGGCAGGACCAGGCGCGCCAGGTATTCCGGCTTGTTGGTGACGATGCCCCACACGGTGCCGGCAGCGTCCAGCGCGGCCAGCATGCCGGCCACGCCGTCGAACAGCACCGCGTGCCGGCCGATCAGCGCCTCGTAGCGCTGCAGGAATTCGGGAATCAATGCGTCACGCGCGGCGTCGTCCAGATCCGGGAAGGCGGCGCCGACCATGGCGCGCGACCCCTTGGACACCACCGGGCGCAGCTGCGCCGGGTCCACCGGCGCGCGGCCGCGCTCGGCCAGCATCGCATCGCAGGTGGCGACGAAATCCGGCGCACTGTCCAGCAGCGTGCCGTCCAGGTCGAACAGCACCGCGCGCGGGAACGACGCGCTGCTCATTCCGGCTTGACCGCGTAGGCCAGGTAGTTGATGTCGGTGCGGCTGCTCAGCCGGGCGTGGTTGCGCCACGGCTCGTAGGCCATGCCGCTGACATCGACCAGTTGCACATCCGCCTCGCGCAGCCAGCGGGCCAGCTCGGCCGGCTTGATGAATTCCTGGTAGTGGTGGGTGCCCTTGGGCAGCAGCCGTGCCACGTACTCGGCGCCGACAATGGCCACCGCAAACGCGGCGGCAGTGCGGTTGATGGTGGACAGGAACAGATGCCCGCCCGGCTTCAGCAGGCGCTTGCAGGCCTCGATGATCGCGCCCGGGTCCGGCACGTGCTCGAGCATTTCCATGCAGGTGACCACATCGAAGCTGCCGGGCTGTTCGGCGGCCAGGTCCTCGGCGGCCTGCACGCGGTAATCCACCTTCGCGCCACTTTCCAGCGCATGCAGGCGGGCCACCTTCACCAGTTCCGGGGCCAGGTCGATGGCGGTCACCTCGGCGCCGGCCTGGGCCAGCGCCTCGCTCAGCAGGCCGCCACCGCAACCGATGTCCAGCACGCGCGCGCCGCGCAGCGGCACGCGGTCGGCCACGTACTTCAGGCGCACCGGATTGAGCGCGTGCAGCGGCTTCTGCGGGCCGTCAGCGTCCCACCAGCGGTTGGCGAGCGCGGCGAACTTGTCCAGCTCGGCCTGATCGAAATTGGAGGATGCGTGCGGGGCGGTCATGGGAAATCCTTGCGGCGCCGTCGGTCAGGCGCGGATATGGCGGATGCGCTCGCGCCACTGGCGCGCATTGGCAATGATGCCGGGCAGGTCCATGCCGACCAGCTCGCGCTGCACCAGCTTGGGCTTGCCGGCAATCCAGACGTCGCTGACCTGCTGGCGGCCGGTGGCGTACACCAGCTGCGACAGCACGTTGTGCAGCGGCTGGGTTTCCAGCGCGGACAGGTCAACGCAGACCAGGTCGGCCTGCTTGCCGACTTCGATCGAACCGATGCGCTCGCCGAAGCCCAGCGCGCGTGCGCCGCCCAGGGTCGAGGCGCGCAGCGTGGTGGCCGCGTCCAGCGCGGTGGCATCGTCGGCCACGGCCTTGGCCAGGATGGCCGCGGTGCGGTTCTCGCTGAACATGTCCAGGTCGTTGTTGCTGGCGCAGCCGTCGGTACCGATCGCCAGGTTCACCCCGGCGCGCTGCAGGGCGCAGGCCGGGCAGAACCCGGAAGCCAGCTTCAGGTTCGATTCCGGGCAGTGCACCACGCTGACACCACGTTCGGCGCACAGGTGGATTTCCGCGTCGGTCAGCTGGGTCATGTGCACCGCGATCAGGCGGTCGTTGACCAGGCCCAGGCGATCCAGCCGCGCCAGCGGACGCTGGCCGTGCAGCTTGATCGAATCGGTGATTTCCTGCGCCGTTTCATGGGTGTGCAGGTGCACCTGCATGTCCAACTGGTCGGACAGCATGCGCACGCGCTCGAAATTGGCGTCGTTCACCGTGTACGGCGCATGCGGCGCGAACGCGGTGCCGATCAGCGGGTCGCTGCGCCACTGGTCGTGCAGCTCACCGGCCTTGGCGAAGTACTCGTCATCGGTCTTGGCCCAGGCGGTGGGGAAATCGATGATGACCGCACCGACCAGCGCGCGGAAACCGTGCTTCTTGTAGACCGCGGCCTGCACGTCACCGAAGAAATAGTTTTCGTTGGCACAGGTCGTGCCACCGCGCAGCATCTCGGCAATGGCCAGGGTGGTGCCGTCGGCCACGAATTCGGGCCCGATCACCGCCGCTTCCACCGGCCAGATGTGCTGCTGCAGCCAGGTCATCAACGGCAGATCGTCGGCCACGCCGCGCAGCAGGGTCATCGGGTTGTGCGTATGCGCGTTCACCAGCCCCGGCATCAGCGCCGCGTCGGGACGGCTGACCACCTGCGCGGCGCGGAAGCGCGCGCGGGCCTCGGCACGCGGCAGGATGGCAACGATTTCGCTGCCACGCACGGCCACGGCATGGTCTTCCAGCACCACCGCATGCGGCTCGATCGGAACGACATAACCGGCTTCGATGAGCAGGTCGCAGGCTTCGGGGAGGTGCGGGCTATCGCTCATGCGGGCTCACTTGGCTGTGGGGGAACGTGATGGCAGGGGCGCGCCTGGCGGGATGCGGTAGCGCCGGGCCATGTCCGGCGGCTGTCCGCTGCGGCGCCATGGGCGCCAGCAACGGGTCCGGGCGGTGCCCGGAAAGCCGAGCATGGCTCGGCTCTACAGGTAATCCGGCTGCGCCGGATTACTTGACGCGCGAGGAGTATTCGCCCGAGCGGGTATCAACCTTGATGATTTCATCCTGGTTGACGAACAGCGGCACGCGCACCACGGCGCCGGTTTCCAGGGTGGCCGGCTTGCCGCCGCCGCCCGAGGTGTCACCACGCACGCCCGGATCGGTTTCGGTGATCTTCAGTTCAACGAAGTTCGGCGGCTGCACGAAGATCGGCGCGCCGTTGAACAGGGTCACGATGCAGGCTTCTTCGCCCTTCAGCCACTTTTCGGCGCCGCCCATGCCGGCCTTGTCGGCCTGCACCTGCTCGAAGGTTTCCGGGTCCATGAAGTGCCAGTACTCGCCATCGCTGTACATGTAGTTCATGTCGGTGTCGACAACGTCGGCCACTTCCAGGTCGTCGGTCGCCTTCATGGTCAGTTCCACCACGCGGCCGGAACGGATGAAGCGGTACTTCACGCGGGTGAAGGCCTGGCCCTTGCCCGGCTTCACATACTCGGTATCCGTGATGACCGCCGGTTCGTTGTTGACCAGGATCTTCATCCCGTTCTTGACGTCATTCATGCCCACAGTGGCCATGCTCAAGCTCCTCAAATGGCAAAACCGCCGCGGGTGCGGCGAGCCGGATAGAATGGAAAGCCCACCGGAACCCCGGTGGGCAACTGATTTATGCCCCCATGATAACCGCAGGCCCCCTCTCCATGCAGCTTTCCGCCTTCCCCCGGCCCCAGTCTCCGGGCGCGCCCGCACGCTGGCAGCAGCTCTGGCGGCAGGCACTGCGTGACCCGCAGCAGCTGCTGGCCCAGCTGGGCCTGGACCCGGCCGCGCTGGGGGTTTCCGAAGCGGCCATGGCGCAGTTCGCGCTGCGCGTGCCGCAGGGGTTCGTCGCCCGCATGCGCCACGGCGATGCCAGCGACCCGCTGCTGCGCCAGGTGCTGCCGATCGATGCGGAAATGCAGGTGGTCCCCGGGTTCAGCTTCGATGCGGTGGGCGATGGCGCGGCCAAGAAGGCCACCGGGGTCATCCAGAAGTACCGTGGCCGTGCCCTGCTGGTGGCCACCGGCAGCTGCGCGATCAACTGCCGCTACTGCTTCCGCCGGCACTTCGACTATGGCGCGGAAAACGCGGCCAAGGGCGGCTGGCAGGAGGCCGTGCAGGCCATTGCCGACGATGCGGACATCGACGAGGTGATCCTGTCCGGCGGCGACCCGCTGTCGCTGGCCACCCACAAGCTGGTGGAACTGACCGACGCGCTGCGGCAGATTTCCCACGTGCGCCGCCTGCGCATCCACACCCGCCTGCCCATCGTGCTGCCCGAACGCGTGGACGATGAACTGCTGGCCTGGCTGGGCAGCCTGCCCTGGCCGCTGGCGATTGTGGTTCACGCCAACCATGCCAACGAGTTCGATGCCAGCGTCGACAGCGCCATGGCGCGCCTGCGCGGCACCGGTGCGCAGCTGCTGAACCAGGCGGTGCTGCTGCGCGGGGTGAATGACAGCGTGCAGGCCCTGCAGGACCTGAGCGAACGCAGCTTCGCCGCCGGCGTGCTGCCGTACTACCTGCACCAGCTGGACCGGGTGGAAGGCGTAGCCCACTTCGAAGTGGACGATGCGCAGGCCAAGGCGCTGGTGGCCGGCCTGACCGCGCGGCTGTCCGGTTACCTGGTGCCGAAGCTGGTGCGGGAACTGCCCGGCGACCCGAGCAAGCGCCCGGTGTAACCCGGCATCCACGCGTGGCGTGGATCTTATCTCTTGCCGATCTGGCACCTTGGGTGCCGAGAGCCC